>DASXXY010000240.1:0-7529 GCA_036502805.1 Gaiellales bacterium
GACACTTTTCCGGCACGTAGATGCGAAACTGCCTGCGTGGCAGCCATGACGAGCACTGATCCGGCCGTGCCCCCGAGCGGCGAGATCGCGTTCGACACCGTCGTGATGAAGTTCGGCGGGTCGTCCGTGGCCGACGCCGACAAGGTGCGCGGCGTCGCGCAGCGCCTCGTCGACGCCAAGCGCAGCGGGCTGCGCGTCGTCGGCACCGTCTCGGCGATGGGTAAGACGACGGACTCCCTGATCGCGCTCGCCCACGAGGTCTCCCCCCAGCCCGACGGCCGCGAGATGGACATGCTGCTCTCGACCGGCGAGCGCATCTCGTGCGCGCTCGTGGCGATGGCGATCCACGACCTCGGCTTCGAGGCCGTGTCGTTCACGGGCAGCCAGGCCGGCATCGTGACCGACGATGCGCACGGCCGCGCGAAGATCCGCGAGATCCGCGCGCAGCGCGTGCTCGCCGCGCTCGACGCCGGCAAGATCGTGCTCGTCGCCGGCTTCCAGGGCGTCTCGACCGACCCCAACGACGTGACGACGCTCGGCCGCGGCGGCACGGATGCGACGGCCGTCGCGCTCGCGGCCGCGCTCGGCGCCGCCTGCGAGATCTACTCCGACGTCGCCGGCGTCTACACGAGCGACCCGCGCATCGTGCCCGGCGCCCGCAAGCTGCCCCGCATCTCCTACGAGGAGATGCTCGAGATGTCGGCCTCGGGCGCGAAGGTGCTCATGCTGCGCTCCGTCGAGCTCGCCCGCAACCACAACGTCCGCGTGCACTCCCGCTCCACGTTCTCGCAGGAGGAAGGCACCTGGATCGTCCCCGCCGAGGAAGTCATGGAACACCCGATCATCTCTGGCGTGACGCACTCGCAGAGCGAGGTCATCTTCACGCTCACCGGCCTGCCCGACCGGCCGGGCGCGGCGGCGACCGTCTTCGACGCCGTCGCCGCCGAGCACGTCAACGTCGACACGATCATCCAGAATGTCGTGCACGGCGTGGCCGAGCTGTCGTTCTCCGTGCCGCACGAGGACGTCCCCGGCACGCGGCGCGCGATCGCGTTCGCCGAGCACACGCTCGGCACGCTGACGGTCGAGGAGGACGACGAGATGGGCAAGGTCTCCCTGATCGGCGCCGGCATGCGCTCGCACCCCGGCGTCGCCGCACGCATGTTCCGCACGCTCGCCGACCTCGGCATCAACCTGCGCATGATCTCGACGTCGCCGATCAAGATCAGCTGCATGATCGCCCGCAGCGAGGTGCCCACCGCCGTGCGCGCGCTGCACGACGCGTTCGAGCTCGAGAACGAGCCCATGGTGGAGGCCTGATGACCCGCCTCGCGATCCTCGGCGCGACCGGAGCGGTCGGCTCGACGCTGCTCAGGGTGCTCGAGCAGCGCTCCTTCCCGCTCGACGAGCTGCGCCTGCTCGCCTCGCCGCGCTCCGCGGGCGAGATGCGCACGTACGCGGGCCGCGAGCTGACGGTGCAGGCCGTCGGCCCCGGCAGCTTCGACGGCATCGACATCGCGATCTTCTCGGCCGGCGCGACGCGCTCGCGCGAGTGGGCGCCGCAGGCGATCGCCGCGGGCGCCGTCGTGGTCGACAACTCGTCGGCCTTCCGCATGCAGGACGACGTCCCGCTGGTCGTCGCCGGCGTCAACGATCACGCGGCGCGCACGCACGCGGGGCTGATCGCGAACCCGAACTGCTCGACGATGCAGCTCGCCCCCGTGCTCGCCGTGCTGCACCGCCGCTCGCCGCTCGAGCAGGTGACGGTCGCGACCTACCAGTCGGTGTCGGGGACGGGGCAGAAGGCCGTCGACGCGCTGCGCGCGGAGTCCGCCGCCGTCCTCGCCGGCGAGGACGCGCCCCCCGGCGTCTACGCCCATCGCATCGCGTTCAACGCGCTGCCCTTCGCGGGCGCGCTCGCGGGCGACGACGACTACACCGACGAGGAGCTCAAGCTCGTCCACGAGTCGCGCAAGATCCTCGAGCTGCCCGCTCTGCGCGTGAGCGCCACGTGCGTGCGCGTGCCGGTGTTGAACTCGCACTCGGAGGCGGTCTGGGTGCGGACGCGCGAGCCGATCTCGCCGGACGAGGCGCGCGCGCTGCTGGCGGCCGAGGACGGCATCACCGTCGTCGACGATCCCGAGGCGCACCAGTACCCGATGGCGATCGCCGCCGACGGCAGCGACGAGGTGCTCGTCGGGCGCATCCGGCGCGACCTCGGCGATCCGAACGGGCTCGCGCTCTTCGTCGTCGCCGACAACCTGCGCAAGGGCGCAGCCACGAACGCCGTGCAGATCGCCGAGCTGATCCTGCGCGACCGCCTGCTCCGCTCCGCGGCCTAGGCCCGAAGCGTGCGCGTCGCGGTGATCGGGGCCGGCTTCGCCGGTCTCGCCTGTGCCACCGATCTGTCACAGCACGACGTCGACGTCACGGTCTACGAGGCGCGCGAGCGCGTCGGCGGGCGCGTGTGGACGGGCACGATGCCCGACGGCGCGCCGTTCGAGCGCGGTGGCGAGTTCGTCGAGACGGGCTACGACCACATGCTGCGCCGGGCCGGCGAGCACGGCCTGGCGGTCGCGCCGCAGGGGTTCGACTTCGCGGCCCGGGAGGTGCGCTCGGGCGGCGCGGCGCTCCCGGATCTGCTGCTGGAGTCGGAGCGCGCGCTCGCGGCCATAGTGGACGCGCTCGCCGCCGGCGCGGGGAGCATCTCGGCCGCCGCAGCGCTCGCGCGCACCGAGCTCGCGCCGCTCGCGCGCACTGCCCTCGAGCGCCGCCTCGCAGGCACGTTCACCGTCCCGCTCGACCGCGTCTCGGCCTCGTGGCTCGCGAGCCGCGAGGCGCGGGCCGAGGACGCGGCGGGCGAGCTGCCGTCGTCACGGCTCGCGGCGGGCAACGATGCGCTCGCGCGAGCGCTGGCCGCGGCGCTCGGGGGGCGCGTCCGGCTGCAGCACCCGGTCGACGATCTGCGCGCCACCGACGGAGGCGTCATGGTCGCCGTGCGCGGAGCGAGCGAGGCCTTCGATCGCGCCGTGCTCGCCGTCCCGCTCCCGGTCGCCATCGACTCGCTGCTCCCCGCGCTCCGCCACCGCTCGAGCTACGCCCGCCTGCAGTGGGGCGTGGCCGCCAAGCTGCACATCCCGCTCGCGGCGCCCGCGGCGCCGGCCGCCGTGCAGGGCCTGAAGGCCCCGTTCTGGAGCTGGACGGCGCTCGGCGCGGGCGGCGCGCCGGCGAGCTTCGCGTCGTCCTTCGCAGGTGGCGCCGACGCGCTCGCCCTGCTGGCCGGAGCCGGAGGCGCGGCCTGGCTCGAGGCGCTGCGCGCGCTGCGCCCGGAGCTGCAGTACGCGGGCGAGCCCGTGCTGACGACCTGGGACGGGCAGGCGCGCGAGAGCCGCGGCTCCTACTCGTGCCACCCGCCGGGCTGGTCGCTCGCGGACGACGAGGAGATCGCCGCTCCGCTCGGCCGCGTGCATCTGGCCGGCGAGCACACGGCGGGAGCGTTCTGCGGGACGATGGAGGGCGCGCTGCGCAGCGGCGCACGCGCCGCCGCCGAGGTGCTGGCCGAGCGCGGGCACGGCTGATCTCCCATTGACCGTTGTCCGATCTGCGATCTAGACTGGTGGCTGGCTGACGGGAGCCGTGATGCTCGACGCACGAGCCCGCGGACAGGAAGCCAGCTCCTCGGAGCTGTGGTGGTGCCGTTCAGGCGCGACATCACCCTCGGCAGAGGCGGCGAGCCGGACCGGCACGCCGCCTTTGCTCTGCCCGCGGAGCGCACGCCGCGCCGCGCACTCGCGCGGCCGGCAGCGGGTCAGACCGGCTCGGCCAGCCCCGGCGGGCCCGTGATGATCTCGGCCGCCCGGCGGACGGCCTGGGCGACCCGGCCGTCCTCGGCGACGGGCTGGAGGCCGCCCAGCTCGAGGCGCATCAGCTCGACGCGGCCGGCGCTGCGCAGCGTGCGGAAGCCGTAGTCGGCGAGGAAGTCGCGCGGGAAGACGGTGCGGTGGTGCAGGAAGCGCTCGGCGAACTCGGCCTCGGCGGCATGGACGACGCCGAACGCCTCGATCGCGGTCGCCTTGCGCTCGTGGCAGGCGCCGATGCAGGCCAGGAAGAGGCTCTGCAGCGACCACGGGCTGGACGGGTCGGAGAGGAACGCGCACGTCACGAGCACCGCGTCGTCGGAGGCCGGACCGGCGGGCAGCGTGCGCGCGCGGGGGAACGCCCACGCCGGGCCGTACTGGAGCGAGGCGACGTGGCGCTCGCCGTCGAGGTAGACCTCGCCCCAGGCGCCGAACTCGTCCTCGACGTCCTCGATCCAGCGGCGCTTGTCGATCGCGCGGTCGTCGCGCGTCTGCCACCACGCGCAGCTCTTGCAGACATCGGGCCGGCGTGCCTGCGTCGCGCCGGTGAGGTGCTGCATGGCCACGCGACCAGCTTAGAAGCTCTCGCTCGGCGCGTGCTCGCAGCGCCTGCCGCTACGGCTGCTGCGAGTAGAGCCGCAGCAGCGTCACCTCGGGCCGGGCGAAGAAGCGCAGCGGCACGAACGTCGTGCCGATCCCGGGCGAGACGTGCATGACGGTGCCGTTGCAGGCCTCGATCGCGGCCGGCGGGCCCGAGCGCGGGTGCGCGAGGCCGATGCGGCCGCCGGGCCAGGGCAGGCACAGCTGACCGCCGTGCAGGTGGCCGGCCAGCACGAGGTGCGCCCAGCCGGCATTCAGCCGCGGCAGCACGTCGGGGAAGTGACAGAGCAGGATGCGCAGGTCGGCGCCGACGTCCAGGTGCGCGGCCGGGTCGTACTCGGGCTCGCGGAAGAAGCGGTCGGCGGAGGCGCCGGCGAGCGAGACGCGGCAGCCGTTCAGGGCGAGCTCGGCGGCACCCCCGTCGAGCAGCTCGAGTCCGCCGAGGTCGTCTGCCGACCAGCCCTGCGCGAACGGGTCGCGGCCGCGTGCGCGGTCGTGGTTGCCGAGCACGGCATAGGCGCCGTGGCGCGCCGTCGCCACGAGCTCGGCGGCCGCCTGCGCGAAGCCCGCGGCCGCGCTGCGGCGTGCGACGAGATCGCCCGTCACGGCGATCAGGTCGGGCTCGAGCTCGCGCGACCACTCGACGCAGCGGCGCAGCAGGCCGAGGCCCGGGCCGTAGCCCGCGTGCACGTCCGAGACGTGCAGGATCGTCAGCCCCTCGAGCTCGCGCGGGAGGCCGCCGATCGGCAGCTCGCGCACGCGCCGGCGAAGCGCGAGCGCCTCGCTGCCCGAGGCCGCGAGTCCCGCTGCAGCAGCGGCGGCGAGCACTTTTTGCATCCGCATCATCGGTGGTATAGTCGCAGCCGGAAAGCTGCAGGGCCGCCACCGGGAAGGCGGAGGCACTGGAGCTGCGGAATTGGCAGCTCAGGCTGTCAAACCCGGCCGGGCGCGGGCGGCCCTTCCGTCGCAGGCCGCCCCCCGGCCGGCGTTTCAGCTGGAGCTGCCGCAGCTGCCCCAGAGCCCGCGGCCGGCGCGGCGCGCCTCGCGGGCGAGACCCGCGTACTCGTCGGCGCGATCGTCGTTGGGCGGGATCGTCAGCGTGCGCGCCGCACCGAGCGTGAGCAGGCGGCGCTCCAGGTCGGCAGGCCCGCCGACGATGCTCACGTAGGCGAGCAGCCGGCCGTAGCGGTCGTGCCGCTCGCGGCCCACCTGTAGCTCGACGTCGCGATCGCTCGCGAGCGTGCGGGTGATGCGCGCCGCCGCCTGGCCGTAGCAGTCGCTCGCCTCGCCGGCGCTGTGCGAGATCTCGGGCGTGTCGATGCCGATCAGCCGCACGTGCACGCGATCGCCGCCCGTCAGCTGCACGATGATCGTGTCGCCGTCGATGACGTAGCTGACGTGCCACGTGAGCGTCGCGGGCGGAGCGGAGTCACCGGGGACGGTGCAGCCCGCGCAGGCGAGCAGCACGAGCGCGATCAGGGGCAGGAGGATCCTCACCCAGCGAGCGTACGCCCGGCGCGTGTGCCGGGAGTGCGCGCGGACGGACGGTCAGGCGCGCGCGGTGCCGGTCGCGGTGAACTCGTAGTAGCGCAGCGCCGTGCGGCCCGTGTGGCGCATGGCGCGGAAGTTCGCGCCCGCGCCGATCGCGACGCCGACGCCGAACGGGATCTCGCGGCCGAGCAGCGTGCGCGCGCGCCGGCGCGCGGTGCGCTTGACCACCATCGCGCCGAGCTCCTTGTTGAGCTCCTCGGAGAGCGAGTGGTCGCGCGGATCGAGCGGCTGCCCGTCGCTCAGCTCGACGCCGCGCTTGCCGAACCTGGCCGCGCCGGCATCCAGCGCCAGCACGACGCGGACGTCGGCTGCGCGCGCATCGTGGGCGCCGAGATCGTGGTCGAAGGCCGCGGCGACGGCCAGCACGAGCGCGACCTGCGTGTACACGAGCGCCACCATGTCGGCCAGGCCCGCGCCGATCTCGGTCGCCGTCCCCACGCCGGGGAACGCGCCCGGCAGCGCGGACACCGCGCCGCCGATCGCGGAAACCTTGCTGCGCTGGTAGACGAGCACGCGCGCGATGTCGGCGGGCGTGGCGTCCGGGTGCAGCAGGCGCTCGGCTTCGACCGCGCGCCTGATGGCCTCGCTGCGCCGGCGGACGATCTCCTCGATCGCGTGCTCGGTCGCGCCCGACAGGCGCACCGCGAGCTCGTCGACCACGCGCCCGCTGACCGCCCGGGTGACTAGGCCCACGACGGGCGCCCGATCAGCGGTAGCGGTAGACGATGCGCCCGCGCGTGAGGTCGTACGGGGACAACTCGACCTTCACGCGGTCGCCCGGCAGGATGCGGATGTAGTGCCTGCGCATCTTGCCCGAGATGTGGGTCAGCACCTCGTGATCGTTGTCGAGTCGCACGCGGAACATTGTGTTGGGGAGTGCTTCGGTGACCTCTCCCTCGAACTCGATCTTCTCTTCTTTGTCGCTCACTGACGGGCATCATACGGGGATGGTCGGGCGGGAAGCCCCCGCCACCCGGGTTGCGTCGAGCAGCGCGAGCAGCTCGCGGCCATAGCGCTCCATGCGCGCGGGACCGAGCCCGGGCACTTCGCGCAGCTCGCCCTCGTCGCCGGGCAGGCGCCGGCAGACCTCGTCGAGACTCGCATTCGTGAGCACGACGTAGGCGGGGACGCCGTCGGCGCGCGCCCGCTCGCTGCGCCAGCCGCGCAGGCGCTCGGCGATGTCGGTCGTCGGGACAGGGGCCGGGATCACCGCAGCCTCTCCCCCGCCGGCCGGACGCAAAACCGGCCGCGCGCCTCCGCTCGAGCGGAGGTCGCCGTCGGCGACGGCGTCGTCGATGGCCGCGAGCACCGCCGTGCGGCCGAGCCCGGCAGCGCCGCCGAACCCCGGCACGCTCCCGTAGCGCTCGCGCACGCGGTCGCCGCCGCGCAGGATCTGGTCGAGGCCCGTGCGGCCGACGGGCGGGCTCGCCGCACTCGCGGCCGCGAGCAGCGCGCTGCGCAGCGAGGCCGCAGCGATGCCGCCGCCCGCGAGATCGCCCGGCGGCTCGCAGCTGTCGCAGC
>DASXXY010000241.1:0-4844 GCA_036502805.1 Gaiellales bacterium
CGCATCGGCGATCCAGCCGCGCCGCAGGTCGACCTCGTCGCGCGTCGGCATGAGCCCCGGATGCGGCAGGCCGAACTGCGTGCCGTAGATCTTCGCGATCGCGAGCACCGCCACGCCGCCCGGAGACGCGAGCGCGGCCGCGCGCTCGATCGCCTCCGGGCTGAGCGGGCGGCGCCCGTCGGTCGCGAGCAGGACGGTGCGCGGCTCGACCGGCTGAGGGTCGAGCCGCCGCCTGCTGCCGAGTCGCGGCACCCGCTACTCGGCTGCGTGCTCGGCCGGCAGGAGCGGGCTGTCGGCCGGCATGGCGTCGCGGGCGTAGAGCGCGTGCCCGAGCGACTTGTCCTCCGCCATGCGCCACAGGTAGAGCGGCACGTAGAGCACGAGCAGCAGGAGTCCGACGTACCACAGCCACTGCTGGTTCGTGCCGACGACGTACTTCGGCGAGAGGTAGCCGCCGACGGCCCAGATCGCGAGCAGGCCCACGCCGAGGATCATGGCGAGCGGGTTCATCCAGTTGGGCATGCGCACCGGGCGCACGGCGTCCGGGCGGCGCGTGCGGTAGATCGAGTAGCCGATCAGCGAGACCGCCAGCGCGAACAGGTAGCCCATGTTCGAGAACACGTAGATCTGCAGCGGCGAGCCGATCAGCAGCACGAGCGTCGAGCAGACGACGTTGAAGATCATCGCCCAGTCGGGCACGCCGTGGCGGTTGACGTGGCCGAACCAGCGCGGCAGCACGCCGTCGTGCGCGTTCTGCCAGAGCCCGCGTGCGCAGCCGGAGATGGCGTTGATGACCGAGAGCATCAGCGCGAGGATCAGCACGAGGCCGACGAACCACTTCCAGAACCCGCTCGTGCCGAAGAGCTGGTGCGTGTAGGAGTTGAAGAGCTCCTGGGCATCGCCCGACTGCTTGGAGATCACGCCGGTGCCGAGCACCGCGAGCACCATGACCGGGATCGAGACGTAGATGAAGAAGCCGAACAGGCCCTCGGCCGTCATTGCGATCTTGGCGTCGCGCGCAGGGTCGCGGCACTCGCCGATGTAGCAGGCAGCCGCCTCCATCGCGAGCACCGACCACGTGAAGATGAAGGCCCAGCCGATGATCAGCTGCCAGCTGCCGTGCACGCCGGACGGGAGGCCGAAGCCGTCGAGGTAGCTGCCGTGGATCTTGCTCGGATGCACGAAGGGCAGCAGCACGAGCAGGACGAGCGGGATCATCGAGGCGATGCCGAGCACGCTCGCGAACGTCGCGCCGAGGCGGATGCCGAGCAGGCACGGGATGAACATCACGAGCAGGATCAGGGCGCCGACGATGAACTGCGTGAGCGAGACCTGGGCGCCGAAGCCGCTCGAGATCGGCCCGAACGTGTGGCTCGAGCCGGCCTTGATGCTGAACAGCGCGATGATGTAGTTGGCCGCCAGGATCGCGTTGATGGGCGCGACCGTGAACCAGCCGAGCCAGTAGGCCCACGAGCTCAGGCCGCCCATGTGCTTGCCCCACGAGTCGCCGAGCGGGCGGAACGTCTCGAACGCATACGACGGCAGGCCGCCGGCGCGCTCGGGCATCGCCGCGGCGAGCTCCGCGAGGCAGAAGCAGAGCACCACGCCGACGGCGGTCAGGATCGCGAACATCGGGATCGACGCCCCGCCCAGCGAGACGAGCGCGAAGCCCACCAGGCCGATGATCAGGATCGTCCCTGCCAGGCCGATCACGAAGGCCCCCCACCAGTTGGTCTCGCGGGAGAGCGTGCCGGCCTCGGGCGGTGCGGTGGACATTCGCGTTACCTCCTGCATCGGATCAACCGAACGGCGGCGAGTGTTGCACGTCACGATCCGCACTTCAACCAGAAGGTATGCTCGCCGGCGCGAACCCGCATCAACCGGAGGCAGGCCATGACGCACGACGAGGTCCGCAAGCGCGCGCAGGACGAGGGAATCGAGTTCTTCCTGGCCCAGTTCGTCGAGATGCACGGCAAGCCGAACGCCAAGCTGATGCCCGTGCAGGCGATCGACGACCTGCTCGAGGAGGGCGCCGGCTTCGCCGGCTTCGCGGCCGGGCCGATGGGTCAGAGCCCCGCCTCGCCGGACATGCTCGCCGTGCCGGACACGTCGTCGTACACGCGCGTGCCGTGGCAGCCCGAGCTCGTGCGCTTCGCCTGCGACGTGACCGTCGAGGGGCAGCCGTGGCTGTACTGCCCGCGCACGATCCTGCGCAACGCCGTCGCGCGCGCGGCCGACCTCGGCTTCAGCATGAAGATGGGCCTCGAGGCCGAGTTCTTCCTCGTCCGCAAGGACGAGAACGGCGTCCTCGTCGTCGACGACCCGCTCGATACGAGCGACCAGCCGTGCTACGACGCGAAGGCGCTGTACCGCAACTACGAGTTCCTGACGACGCTCTCGCGCTACGCCAACGAGCTCGGCTACGGCAACTATGCGAACGACCACGAGGACGCGAACGGGCAGTTCGAGTCGAACTTCACCTACGACGACGCCCTCGTCACGTGCGACCGCGCGATCTTCTTCCGCTACATGGTCCACGTCATGGCGCAGCAGCGCGGCAAGCTCGCCACGTTCATGCCGAAGCCGTTCGGGCACCTGACCGGCAACGGCTGCCACTTCCACATCTCGCTGTGGGACGAGAAGGGCAAGGAGAACCTCTTCGAGGGCGCGAGCGACGCGCACGGCTACGGGCTCTCCGACAACGCCTACCACTTCATCGCCGGGCTGATCCACCACGCCGAGGCGGTGTCCGCGATCGTCGCGCCGACCGTCAACTCGTACAAGCGCATCGGCGTCGGCGCGCCCGACTCGGGCGCGACCTGGTCGCCCGCCTACGCGGCCTGGGGCGGCAACAACCGCACGCAGATGATCCGCGTGCCCGGCGGCCCGCGCATCGAGCACCGCGGCATCGACGGCTCCGCGAACCCGTACCTCGCAGCTGCGGCCGTGCTCGCGGCCGGCCTCGACGGCATCGAGCGCAAGCTCGACCCGGGCCCGCAGAACACGGCGAACCTCTACACGGCGACGAGCCAGGAGGTGCGGCGCAAGCGCATCAAGAGCCTGCCGACGACGCTCGCCGACGCGACCGCCGCGCTGCGCAAGGACGCCGTGCTGCGCGACTGGCTCGGCCACACCGGCACGGAGCACTACAGCGACTACTTCGCGGACGTCAAGCTGGGCGAGTTCCAGAGCTGGCACTCGCAGGTCTCGCAGTGGGAAGTCGACCGCTACCTGACGCTGTTCTAGTCCCCCGGTGGAGCATCTCGTCCACTCCGACGACGTCCCGTTCGAGCGGCAGGCGGTCAAGGGCAGCGACATCGACGCGCTGTGGCAGGACCTCGGCCGCGCGAGCGGGTCCGTCGACGTCGGCCTCAACCGCCTGCGCTTCGAGCCGGGCAAGCGACCGACGCCGGCGCACGACCACGGCGCCGAGGAGGAGATCTTCTTCGTCCTGGCGGGCAGCGGCCTGTCGTGGCGGGCGGGGGAGACGCACGAGGTCGGGCCGGGCGACTGCCTCGTCTACCTGCCCGCGCGCGGCGCGCACACGCTGATCGCGGGCGACGGGCCGCTGGACGTGCTGGCGTTCGGCGAGCGCCGCCCGGCCGAGATCTGCCACCTGCCGCGGGCGCAGGTGATGTGGGCGGGGCCGACCTGGGCCGCCGACGCCGAGGCCGGGGGGCACCCGTTCCAGCGCGAGGCGAAGGCCGGCGCGCTGCCGCTGCCGCCCGTCTCGCCGCGGCCGCCGTGGATCGTGCACCGCGATGCGGTCGCGAGCCTCGACGTCGACCGGCCGGGGCGCAGCTACCGCTCGCGCCGGCTCGGCGTCGCGGGCGGCGGCATCACGAGCGGCCTGCGGCACATGACGATCGCGCCGGGGAAGAAGGGCTACCCGCGCCACTGCCACAGCGCCGAGGAGGAGCTGTTCGTGATCCTCGCCGGGGACGGCATCGCGCACGTCGGCGACGAGCAGGCGCCCGTGCGCTCGGGGCACGTCCTCTCGCGCCCCGCCGGGACGACGCTCGCACACGCCTTCGAGGCGGGGCCGGAGGGCCTCGAGTACCTGGCCTACGGGCAGCGGGCGACGAACGACATCGTCTACTACCCCGACTCGAACAAGCTCTCGTTCGCCGGCGTCGGCGCGATCGGCCGGCTCGAGCGGCTCGACTACTGGGACGGCGAGGACGACCAGGCCTGACCCGGCCTGACCCGCCTGGGCCGCCCCGACCCGGCCTGACCCGCCCTGAGGTCGCGCCTACGCTGCGGTCGTGACCCCGGCGAGCGACACGCGCGACGTGCGGCCGGCCGGCGCCCCGGATCCGCTGCGCCAGGCCGAGGCGGCCGCGTACGGGCGCGAGCGCCGGCGGCGCGGCCGCGTCAGCCGCGTCGTCATGGCCGCGCTCGCCGTGGGCGCGGCGTTGCTCGGCAACAGGATCGCCTCCGCGCTCGCCACGCCCGGCCCGCTCGTGCTCGACGGCGCCGTCTACGCCTGGGCCGCGCTCGCGGCGCTCTGGCTCGCCGGGCTGCCCTTCGCGATCGAGGGCTGGCGCGCGTCGCTGCGCGTCGGCCTCTCGCGCCAGCGCCTCCCGAGCTGGCTCGGCGATCAGGCCAAGGGCCTCGCGATCGGCGCCGTGCTGGCGCCGCTCGCGCTGATCGGGCTCGTGGCCGCGCTGCGCGAGTGGCCGCACGGCTGGTGGGTGCCCGTGACGCTCGGCTCGCTCGCGCTCGAGCTCGTGCTCTCGGTGCTGACGCCCGTCGTGCTCGTGCCGCTGTTCTCGCCGTCGCACCCGCTGCCGCCCGGACCGCTCGCCGACGACCTCAGCGCCCTGGCGGCGCGCGGCGGCGTG
>DASXXY010000242.1:0-3192 GCA_036502805.1 Gaiellales bacterium
CTGCGGCGATGTCGTCGTGCGCCTGGCGGGCGTCGCGCCGTCCGTCGGCCCGGGTCACGAGGTGGCCGCAGGCTCGCCGCTCGGCCGGGTCGCGGCGAGCTCCGCGCTCCTGCCTCCGCACCTGCACGTGCAGGTCGCGCCGGCAGGCCTGGCGGCGCTCCCGGGCCTGGCGCGGCCCGCGCTCGCGGCGGCCTGGCTCGCGCTCTGCCCGCACCCCGGCCCGCTCGTCGGCCTGCCCGCCGCCGAGGCGCCGCCGCGCGCGCTGCTCGCACGCCGCCACGCCGTGATCCCGCGCGCGCAGCACCTCTACTTCGCGGATCCGCCCGAGCTGGTGCGCGGGCTCCGGCAGCACCTCTACGACGCGCACGGCCGGGCCTACCTGGACTGCGTCAACAACGTCGCGTCGATCGGGCACAGCCATCCGCGCGTGGCCGCTGCCGCCGCCCGTCAGCTGCGCCTCCTGAACACCAACTCGCGCTTCCTCTACGAGCCGATGACGCGCTTCGCGGAGCGCCTGGCGGCGCTGCTGCCGGCCCCGCTCGAGCGCGTCTACCTCGTCTCGACGGGCTCCGAGGCGAACGAGCTCGCGCTGCGCCTCGCCCGCGCCGCGACCGGCCGGCGCGACCTGCTCTGCGTGCGCGACGCCTACCACGGCTGGACGACGGCGACCTACGAGGTCTCGACGAGCTCGGTCGACAACCCGCTCGGCGCGGAGGCGCAGCCGCCGTGGGTCCACCCGGTGCTCTCGCCGGACACCTACCGCGGGCCGATCGGCGCCGGCGTCCCTGACGCCGGTAGCCGCTACGCCGAGTCGATCAGGATCGCGATCGACGAGCTCGCGGCCCAGGGACGCGCGCCTGCGGCGTTCATCTGCGAGGCGCTCTACGGCAACGCGGGCGGCATCGTCCTGCCCGACGGCTACCTGCAGGCCGCCTACGCGCACGTGCGCGCGGCCGGCGGGGTCTGCATCGCCGACGAGGTGCAGGTCGGCTACGGGCGCATCGGCGAGCACTTCTGGGGCTTCGAGCAGCAGGGCGTCGTGCCCGACATCGTCACGATCGCGAAGTGCACCGGCAACGGTCACCCCGTCGCGGCCGTGATCACGACGAGCGCGATCGCCGAGTCGATCGAGGATCAGGGCGGCTTCTTCGCGTCCGTCGGCGGCAGCCCCGTCTCGTGCGAGGTCGGCATGGCCGTCCTCGACGTGCTGCTCGAGGAGGGGCTGCAGGAGAACGCGCGCGTCGTCGGCGGTGCGCTGCGGGCGGGGCTCCACGAGCTCGTCGCCCGCCACGAGCTCGCGGGGGCCGTGCACGGCATGGGTCTCTACCTCGGCCTCGACCTCGTGCGCGACCGCGAGACGCGCGAGCCGGCGCGCGAGGAGACCTACGCGATCTGCGAGCGGCTGCGCGAGCGCGGCGCGATCGTGCAGCCGACGGGCGACGGCATGAACGTGCTCAAGCTCAAGCCGCCGCTCGTGTTCGAGCGCCGCGACGCCGACTGGCTGCTCGAGACGCTCGACGGCGTGCTCACGCGAGGCTGGTAGGAACGGTCCCGGCCTGACACACTGCACCCGTGCCTGCACGGGCCTCGGACGAGCTCTACGTCCGGTTGCCACCGGAGGAAGTGCGCGAGCACGTCCACCTCTGGCTTCTGGCGCCTGAGCGCGAGCTGCCGGAGATCGTGATCACGACCCGGCACGGTCGCACGCTCATCGAGCCGGGCGCGCTCGCGCGCCGTCTCGGCGGCCGCGCGCAGGTCGTGCTCGTCGAGACCGGGGAGGCCACCTACGCGCTGCGGGACGCGCTCGGCGACGACCTCGCCGTCTGGGGCGGGGCCGCCCGCGTTTACCGCCCGGGCTTCACGCTCGACGACCGCGCATCGCTGCATCCGCGCATCTACGCCTTCGAGGGCCGCGAGAGCGAGGCCGAGCGCGCGCTCTTGACCGAGCTCGGCGTCGAGTGCGCGCAGAGCGAGGAGCACTTCGCGGTCGGCGACGACGTCGAGGGCGAGGTCGTCTCGCTGGACGCCCGCACGGCCACGCTCGTGCTGCCCGAGGGCTGCGGCCGCGTGCGCGCGGGCGACCTCGCGCGCGGCTTCGTGCACTCCTGCCACGACGTGTTGCGCGTCGGCCAGCGCGTCCGCGCGCGCGTTCGCGAGCTCGCGCCCGACGGCACGCCGTGGCTCGACCTGCAGCCGTTCCAGGCCGACGAGGTCGCCACGATCGCCGAGCAGGCCGGGCCCGGCGACGTCGTGCGCGTGCGCGTGCGGCGGCGCAGCAACAACGGCTACCAGGTCGAGCTGCTCCCCGGGGCGGACGCCTTCGTGCCACTCGCGCACTGCCCGCCCGAGCTCGAGGCCGAGCGCGACGACGTGCTCGCAGCCCGCATCGTGCGGCTCGACGTCGCCGACCGCCGCATCGTCGTTTCGCTCGCCGACGCGCCCGCGAGCGCGGACGGCTCGCGCCCCCTGCGGCTGTACCCCGACGGGCCCGTCTTCCTCGCGGGCGACGGCGCCGCCGCCGTCCGCGCCGCCACGGAGCTCGACCGCAGCGAGGGCGAGCTGACGGACGTGCGCGCGCGCCTCGAGCAGGCGATCGGCGAGGCCGAGACCGTCCGCGCCGAGCGTGACCGACTCGCGGAGGAGCTGCGCGACGAGCGGCAGCGAGCGCGGGCGCTGGCCTCCAGCCTGCGCAGCACGAACGGCCCGGTGACCGGCCTGGAGGAGATCCTGCGCTCCGAGGCGCTGTCCGACGAGGGCGCGTTCCTGGCCTGGCTCGGCGTCACGCACGCGCGCCTGCACGGGCCCGCCGAGCGCACGCGCTACCCGCTGCGCAGGGTCGTCGTCGGCAGCGACTTCCTGAGCTCGCTGCGCGAGCTGCAGGGCGTCTCGCTGCACCGCGTGCTCGACGCCTGCGTGCACGTCGCGACCGGCCGGGCGGCCGAGATCCCCGGTCTCGAGCTGCACCCGCTGCGCGCCGGCGCCGGCGGCACCGAGCAGCGCGTGCGGCCGGACGGCGCGCGCGCCTGGCGCTGCGCGCTCCAGGTGCACTCGCCCTCGGCGCGGCGCCTGCACTTCTGGCGCCTCGAGGACGGGGTGGAGCTCGACCGCGTAGGCACCCACGACGCCGACATCTAGGGTCGCTCACCGCGATTGCACCGTCTGACCGCCCTGGGAACGACCCGGCGCTCAGCA
>DASXXY010000243.1:0-4393 GCA_036502805.1 Gaiellales bacterium
CACGCGGCGATCTTGACATGCGGACGCGCCACGTTGCGCAGCGCGCCGAGCAGCGCGCGCACCGCCGGCGCCGCCGCGCCGCCGGCGCGGCAGGCGGCCGGCAGCGGCGTCGCGAGCGGCTGCGCGCCCGCGCCCGGGAGGCGGTACAGGGCCGTGAGCACGCCGGCCGAGGCCGGATCGGCGACGAGGCCCGCCAGCGACGGCTCCGACGCCTCCTGCAGCGTCGCGAGCGCGGCACGAGTCGCCCGCGTGATCTTCACGTGCGCCCGGCAGAGCTGCGCGAGCTCCGTGCGCTGCTGGGCGGGCAGCTCACGCCCGGCGGCGGCGACCGTGTCGGCGGCGGCCGCGCGCACGGCCGTCCGCTGGGCCGGCGAGAGGCGCTGCCAGGTCGCGCGGGCGACGACGATGCTCGCGAACTTCGGGAACACGGCGTAGGCCGAGAGGTACGTCGCGCGCGTGGAGTAGGCGTTGGCGAGGATGGAGCTGGGCGACGACTCGACCGCATCGAGCGAGCCGGAGAAGATCGCCTGCCGGATCTGCCCGGACGTGATCAGGCCCTTCGCGGGCACCGCGCCGAGTGCGGCGAACGCGGCGGCGGCCCGCGGATTGCCGACGGTCTGGATGCGCGTGCCCGAGAACGCGGCGAGCGAGGACGGCGGGTAGCGCGCGAGCACGCGGCGAGGCTCGTCCGGGACGAGTGCGAGCCCGACGACCGAGTGCGGCAGCGACGCGAGCACGCGCCTCGCGATGGGGCCCGTGGCGACCCGCTGGCCGGCCGCGCCGGTCGTGATCAAGAACGGCGCCAGCAGCGCCTGGAACGCGGGCAAGCCGCCCGACGCCCAGGCCCGGGAGGCGACGTACGCGATCTCCTCGTGACCGCCCTCGAGCGCTCGCGCGAGCGCGAGCTCGCTGCCTGCGTGCCCGCTCGAGTAGCGGCCGACGTCGATGCGGACGCGGACGCTACCGCCCGAGCGGCGCGCGACCGCCTGCGCGAAGAAGAGCCCGCGCGGCTCGCCCGCGTCCGGCATCTCGAGCCGGAGCGTCACCTGGCGGTCGACCTTGGCGCCGGCCTTGTTGGCGCCCGCGGAGCCGCCGGCACAGGCGGTGAGGGCGCAGAGTCCGATGCACGCGAGGATCGCTGTCAGCACCGTGGGTCGTGGCAGAGCAGGCTTCATGCGGCGATTGTCGCGGGCTGCGCCCGCGCTGTCATCCTCGCCTGCCCCCAGAATCCGCCGCGAGTGCTCAGGGCAGACCCTGAACGAGTGGCGAAAGCGCGCCGCGCACGTCAGGATCGGGGCGTGAGAGCAGCCCGCGCACTCCTGATCGCCGCCACGGCGCTCGCCGTGGCGGCGCTCGCCGTCGCGGCAGTCGCGTCCGTGCACCGTCACCCGGACGCGAGCCTCGGCGGCGGTGACGCCGCTGCGATCGCGCTGGAGGTGGCGAGCGCGTGCGCGCTCGTCGCCGCGGGCAGCTCCATCGCGCTCATCCGCGCGGCCCGGCTCACGGGCGCGCTGATCGCAGCGGCGGGGTTCGCGCTCCTGCTCGGAGCGCTGCCCGTGCCGCAGACGGGCGGAGCGTTCCTGTTCACGGCCGCGCTCGCGGGCGGCACGAGCGCGGCGGCGCTCGCCGGCGCGGGCGCTCTCGTGTACCTGCGCCGCGGGCGCGTGCTCCCCGACGGTCTCGTCGCGGCCGCCGCGGTGGCTGCCTCGGGCCTCTGGCTCGGCCTGCTGCCGACGCTGGCATTCGACCGCCGGCAGGCGGGCTGCTTCGCCTGCGCCGACAACCTCCTGCTCGTGCACGGCGATGCGGCCCTGCACGACGACCTGACGACGAGCGGCCTCTACGCCGCGGCGTTCGCATGCGGCGGCCTCGCGCTGCTGGCGTGCACGCGCTGGGCCACGAGCGCGCACGTCGTCCGGCGCGTGGCGGCGCCCGTGCTCGTCGGAGCAGCGGCGGCCGCAGCCTGCGCGGCGGTTGCGTTCGCGCGTCGCGCGGGATCCGAGTCCGGCGCCGTCGATACGACCGCGCGCGAGCTCTGGCTGCTGCAATGCGCCGCGCTGGCGGTCGTCGCGCTCGGCGTCCTCGGCGAGCTCCTGCGCGCGCGCCTGCTCAGCCATCGCATCGCCGGGATCATCGTCGGCTCGCTCCCCACCCCCGACGCGTTGCGCGCGGCGCTCGCGGAGAGCGCGGGCGATCCGGGGCTCGCGGTCGTGTACCCGCAGCTCGACGGCGGCGTCGTGGACGCCGACGGCCTCCCGGCGAGCGCCGCGCCTGCGGGCACCGTGGTCACCGCCGTGACGCGCGGCCGCGAGACGCTCGCCCAGCTGCGTCATGCCGGCCATCTCGAGCACGCTCCCGAGCGCCTGGCCGAGGCCGTGCGCACCGCGTCACTCGGGCTCGAGCACGCGTCGTCGCGCGCGGGGCTGCGCGCCCGCCTGCACGAGCTCACGGCGTCGCGCACGCGCATCGTCGAGGTCGGCGATGCCGAGCGCCGTCGCCTCGAGCGCAATCTGCACGACGGCGCCCAGCAGCGGCTGATCGCGCTCTCGGTCGCGCTCGGCCGCTCGACCGACGGCGCGCCCGCCGTGGCGCGGGCGCGCTCGGAGATCCTCGTGGCTCTCGACGAGCTGCGGGCGCTGGCACACGGCATCCATCCCGCCGCGCTGACCGACGCAGGCATCGAGGCTGCGCTGCGCGAGCTCGCCGACGGCAGCCGCGTGCCCGTGACACTCGAGATCGCGTCACTCGACCGGCGATCCCCGGCGTGCGAGGGCGCGCTCTACCGCACGGTGCTCGACGCCGTCCAGTGCGCGGAGCGACGAGGCGACGGGCGCGCGGTCACGGTCGCGGTCGCGAGCGCGGCCGATGACCTGCGCCTGCGGCTGAGCTTGCCGGGAGTCGAGGCGGCGGCTGCCGCCATGGCGCTCGAGCACGCGTCGGACCGCGTCGCGGCGCTCGCCGGCGACATGAGCGTCACGCGCTCGGGCAGCGGCACCGCGGTCGAGGTGCGAGTGCCATGCGCGTCGTGATCGCCGAGGACATGGCGCTGATGCGCGCCGGCCTCGTGCGCCTGCTGGAGGATCGCGGCTTCGAGCTCGTCGGCGAGGTCGCCGACGCCGAGGCGCTGCTGCGCACCGTCGAGCGGCTGCGCCCGGACGCGGCGATCGTCGACATCAAGATGCCGCCGACGCACACCGACGAGGGCCTCGTCGCGGCGGCGACGATCCGCGAGCGCTACCCGGACACCGCGGTCCTGCTGCTCTCGAGCTACCTCGACGCCCGCTTCGCAGCAGAGCTGTTCGAGCACTATCCGGCCGGCACGGGCTATCTGCTCAAGGAGCGCGTCGGTGACGTCGGCGTGCTCGCGGACGCGCTGCAGCGCCTGCGCAACGGCGAGTGCGTGCTCGACCCCGCGATCGTCAATCGCCTGCTCAAGCGCGCACGCGAGCCAGGCCCGCTCGACGAGCTCTCGCCGCGCGAGCGCGAGATCCTCGCGCTGATGGCCGAGGGCCACTCGAACAAGCGCATCTGCGAGCTCTGCTTCCTCGGCCAGAAGACGGTCGAGACCCACATCCGCAGCATCCTCATGAAGCTCGGGCTCCCCGAGTCGCCCGACAGCAGCCGTCGCGTCGTGGCCGTGCTGACCTACCTGCGCGGCTGATCCGTTCAGGGCCTGCACCGAGCGCCAATCAAGGCTGGCCGCGACGACACGCGGGCGACGCCGGGCTACCACTTCTCCCACGGCTCACACCACGATCGAGGGGGAGAGATGAAACGCCTTGCAGGACTCACGTTGCTCGCGCTCGCCGCCGGCGCCACGAGCGTCGCGCAGGCCTCTGCGCACGCGGCGCACAGCGGGAACACGCTCTGCGTTCAGCACGCCAAGCCACACTGCTACACGTCGCTGCAGGCCGCGGTCGACGCCGCCGTCGATGGCGACACGATCAAGCTCGGGCCTGGCACGTTCGCGGGCGGCGTCACCATCACCAAGAGCATCAGCCTGGTCGGCACGCGGCCCGGCGCCACGGTCGTACGCGGCGGCGGCCCCGTGCTCACGATCGGCGCAGCGCATGCCGCCGCAGAGCCGACGGTCTCGATTGCGCGGGTCACGATCACCGGCGGCGAGACCCAGGGCGGCCCGGTCGCCACCGGCGGCGGGATCGCGATCCCGCCGGGCGCGGACGACGCGCCGGGAGCGACCGTCAGCCTCAGCGATGTCGTCGTCAGCGGCAATCGCGTCGAGCCGACGCAGACGTCGGACTCGCCCTCGGGCGTGATCTGCCCGGGCGGCGTCGACTGCCCGTTCGCGGCGGCCTTCGGGGGCGGCATCTTCAACACCGGAGCGCTCACCATCCCCGACTCCAAGATCAGCGACAACCTCGTCGGCGGCGTC
>DASXXY010000244.1:0-1768 GCA_036502805.1 Gaiellales bacterium
GAGCGTCGGGCGCAGCCGCTTGCCGCCCGCCTGCAGCGTCTCACCGCCGGCCTGTGCGACCGGCCCGGGCGTGGAGGCGACGCTGCGGCGCAGGCGCTCCTCGACGGCGTCGAGGAAGCGCGAGAGGCCGGAGCCGCCGAGCCGCCTGACCTGCTCGACCGCCGACAGTCAGACCACCTCGCCCGTGTGCAGCGCGACGATGCCCGAGGCGAGCAGGCGGTAGCGGACGTCGCGCATGCCGGCCTTCCAGAACAGGTCGCCGAGCGCCTCGGGGCCGGGGAAGCGCGCCACCGACGCCGGCAGGTAGCTGTACGCGGAGCTGTCGAGCGCGCGTCCGAGCGCCGGCACCACGCGCTTGAACCAGACGCCGTAGAACGGCTTCAGCGGGCCCGAGGAGGGCTGCGTGATCTCGAGCACCACGACCCTGCCGCCCGGGCGCACGACGCGCGCGAGCTCGCGCAGGCCGCCCTCGACGTCCGGCAGGTTGCGCAGGCCGAAGCCGATCGTGACGGCGGCGAACGAGTCGTCGGGGAACGGCATGTGCATCGCGTCGCCCTGCACCCAGGTGACCTCTGCCGCAGCGGCGGCGCGCGGCTTGCGGCGCGCGCGCTCGAGCATCTCGCCCGAGAAGTCGAGGCCCGTGACGTGGCCGACGCGCCCGACCTGGCGCGCGAGCGCGAGCGCGAGGTCGCCCGTGCCGCAGCACGCATCCAGCACCGTCGCGCCGTTGCCGAGGCCGGTCGCGGCGGCGGCGAGCTCGCGCCAGCGGCGGTCGAGGCCGGCGGTCATGACGCGGTTCATCGTGTCGTACGGGCCCGCGATGCGGTCGAACATGCGCTCGACCTCGCGGGGCTCGAGCGTGCCGCTCACGTCGTCGCCTCCTGCTCCTGCCCCCAGCGCCGCAGCAGGTCGTGCTCGACCCCGAGCAGGTCGAGCGCCTTGCCGGCGACGAAGTCGACGATGTCCTCGAGCGTGTCGGGCAGCGTGTAGAACGCCGGCATCGCCGGCAGCATCAGCGCGCCCGCCTGGCGCAGCGTCAGCAGCGCCTGCAGGTGGATCACCGAGAGCGGCGTCTCGCGCGGCACCAGCACGAGACGGCGATCCTCCTTGAGCGCGACGCCCGCCGCGCGGTGGATCAGGTTCGCCTGGCCCGAGCTCGCGATCGTGCCGGCCGTCGCCATCGAGCACGGGCAGATGATGTAGCCGTCGCAGCGCGCCGAGCCCGAGGCGTACGGCGAGAACCAGTCGCGCTCGCCGTACAGCGTCGCGTTCGGGCCGCCGTGCTCGTCGACCAGCCGGCGGATCGCCTCGGCCGGATCGAGCGTGCGGTCGCGGTAGACCTCGTACGCGATCACCTCGCCGGCCGACGCCGACGCGCACACGCCGATCTCGGCGCCCGCGTCGCGCAGGCCGTCGAGCACGCGAGCCGCGTACGGCGCCCCGGACGCTCCCGTGATCCCGACGAAGAACCGCATGCCCGACAGTATCCCGGACGCCGGAGCGCCGGAAGCTCGCGCCTACCCCTAGGTGATGCCCGCACAGGCGGCCATCGGGCTCTTGGGCGAGCCGCCGAGCTTCGAGGTGTCGGTGCCACCTCGCGACTCGGTCGCGACGAACGAGGCGATGCAGGCGATCTTGGCCGTCGAGAACGTGCCCTTGAACGAGGGCATCACGCCGGCGCCGTTGGTCATGCGCGTGACGGCGAGCTGGTAGGTCGGCTTGGCCGAGTCGAGGTTCGGGCCGACGTTGCCGTTCCAGCCGCTCGCGG
>DASXXY010000245.1:0-7267 GCA_036502805.1 Gaiellales bacterium
CGGGCACGGCGGCGAAGCGCCCGCCCGCGTCCTCGCTCGCCTCGAACACGGCCGCGGCCATCGCGAAGATGCCGGGGTCGCCGGAGGAGACGACGGCGACGCGCGCGCCGCCGAGCGCGAGCTCCAGCGCCTCGAGCGCGCGCTCGAGCTCGACGCGGTTGTCGCTCGCGCGCCGCTCCTGCCCGCGCCGCAGCGGCACGCGGGCGACGTAGGGGCGGTAGCCGACGACGACATCGGCCTGCGCGAGCGCCGTCTGGGCCTCGGGCGTGAGCCACTGCGCACCGGCCGGGCCGAGGCCGACGACGTCGAGCCGCCCCGCCGCGGCACGGTCGCCGTCGCGGCGGCCGGGGACGAGCACGAGCGACATGTACGGCACGGCCGCCTCGTCGACGGCGGCGAGCGGCGCGCTGCGCTCGGCCGCCGAGCTGGCGCGCTCGACGTAGACGGCGCGCCCGTCCACCTCGGCCTGCCGCGCGGCCTCGCGCACCTTCGCGAACGTGCGCCCGAGCTTCATCACGACCGCCGCATCGGTCGTGCCGAGCCTCGTCGCGAGCGTCTCGGCGGGGAGCGTGCCGGGCAGGATCGTGAGCACCTCGTCGCGGCGCGCGATCGGCAGTCCCGTGGCCGCCGCGGCCGCGCTGAACGACGTCACGCCCGGCACGACGACCGTGGCGTAGCGCGGCGCGAGCCGCTCGTGGAGGTAGATGTAGGAGCCGTAGAAGAGCGGGTCGCCCTCGCACAGGATGCCGACGTCGCGGCCCGCGTCCAGGTGCGCGGCGATCGTCGCCGCGCACTCGTCGTAGAACTCGGCGACGGCGCCCTCGTAGCCGCCGGGGTGATCGGTCTGCTCGGTCGTGACCGGGTAGGTCATCGCGAGCTCGATCTGGTCGGGGCGCAGGTGCGCCTGCGCGATGCCGCGCGCGATGCTGCGGCCGTGCCGCGCCGAGGGGTAGGCCACGACGTCGACCGCGGCGATCAGCCGCTGCGCCTTGAGCGTGAGCAGCTCGGGGTCGCCGGGGCCGACGCCGATCCCGTAGAGGCTGCCGGGCACTGCCGTCACGTCGTCACTCGGCGTCGGTCGCGAGCGCGTTGACGGCGGCAGCCGCGATCGCGCTGCCGCCGCGACGCCCGTGCACGACGAGGTGCTCGAGCGCAAGCGGATGGGATGCGAGCTCGGCCTTCGACTCCGCCGCGCCGATGAACCCGACGGGGACGCCGATCACCGCGGCGGGGCGATCCGCGCCCGCGGCGATCATCTCGAACAGCCGGAAGAGCGCCGTCGGCGCATTGCCGACGACGACGACGGCGCCGGCGAGCTGCGGCCGCCAGAGCTCCAGCGCGGCCGCGCTGCGCGTCGTGCCGAGCTCGGCCGCGAGCGCGGGGACGCCGGGGTCGGAGAGCGTGCAGACGACCTCGTTGCCGGCCGGCAGCCGCGCGCGGGTGATGCCCGCGGCGACCATCGAGGTGTCGCAGAGGATCGGCCTGCCGTCGTCCAGCGCCGCCCGCGCGGCCGTGCAGAAGCCCGCCGAGGCCGCGATGTCGGCGACGAGGTCGACCATGCCGCAGGCGTGGATCATGCGCACGGCGACGCGCGCGAGCACGGGGTCGAGCCCGTCGAGATCGGCCTCGCGGCGGATCAGCGCGAAGGAGCGGCGGTAGATCTCGGCGCCGTCGCGGACGTACTCGCTCATGCGGCATCGGGATGCGCGATGACGCTGATCTCGGCGTTCGCGGGCAGGCCGCAGCGCCGCTCGCAGCCGGACCAGTGCTCGCGCGGCGCGTCGCCGCCGCGCACGGCGGCGCGCCGTCGCGCGATCGCGCGCACGTCGAGCAGCGCCTTGCCGCACGCGCCCATGCCGGCACACGCGCTGAGTCCGTTCCAGCCCGAGCCCGCGGTCGTGACGAGCCCCGTCGCCTCGAGCGCGCGGCTCAGCGCCGTCGCCGCGGCCGGCTCGCAGTCCAGCACGCTGACCGTCCGCCACTGCGAGAGGCGCAGCTCCGGTGCGATCCGGGCCAGCAGGTCCACAGAATCCGGGTCGAGGCGCGCGAGCGGCGGGAGGGCGGTGAGCGCGATGCGGCCGTCCGGCTGAACAATCATGCTCGGGTCGAGGGTGAGAGTGTCGTCGGTCGTCCGTTCGCGTGCGAGCTCGCCGCCGAGCGCGCGCGCGACGTCCCGCGTTGCGCGCGGCTGATCCGCGATCCGCCACGCGCGCCCGTCCGCGGGCACGGCCAGCGCGAGAAACGCGCGCGCGGCGGCAAGCGCGAGCGCCGGCGCTCGCTCGGGCGGAGCGGCGAGCGTGGTGGCGACACCGGCGAGCAGGAGTGCGAACGAGTCGGCCCCGGTCGCCGTAAGCGCGATGTCGGCGTGTGCGGCACGCGTCAGCCCGCTGCCGTCGTCGACGGCGAACAGGAAGCGCCCCGAGAGCGCGCTGAGGCCGGCGTCGGCGCAGAGCGCCTCGTCCAGCGCGGCGACGACGTCGTCGGTCTCGGCCAGCGCGGCGGGGTGACGCCCGGCGAGCGGGCTCGCGGCGATGTTGCGGACGAGCTCGTGGTCGGGCGCGGGCAGCAGTCCGGCGCCCGCGAGCAGCTCGGCCACGTCGGCGCCGGCGCTCGCCGGCAGCCCGCGCAGCTGCAGGTTCGCGCGCGAGGTGAGCTCGACGATGCCGTTGCCGTGCCGCGCTGCAGCGGCGATCGCCACGAGCTGCGCGGCCGTGACGCAGCCCCCGGGCAGGCGGACGCGCGCGAGGCCGCCGTCCTGCGCCGCGTGCAACCTCAGCACGCCGGGGCAGTGATCCGCCCCGGCGTGCCGGTACGTGCCGGTCGCGGTGCTCAGTCGCCCGCGGCTGCTGCAGCGGCGCTCGCGCGCCGTCGCGGCAGGATCGTCTGCCCGGCCATGACCCGCTGCGCCGTGCCGGCGAAGACGAGGCCGATCGTCGTCCAGATCACCATCTGCATCCCGATCGACGCCTCGCGGAAGCGGAACAGCGTGACCGCCGGGAAGCCCTTCGGCACCTCGTTGATCGAGGGCAGCAGGGCGCCCGCGACGACCACGACCACGAGGTACGTCGCGGCTGCGGCGAGCACGGCCGTCGAGCCCGGGAGGCGCTCGGCCAGGATCGTCCGCAGGCGCACGGCCGCGATGGCCGCGAGCAGCGAGATCAGGATCATGAAGAGGTAGATCACCGTGCGCTTGGTGATCGTGTCCGGATCGCCCACGGAGGGCGGGTTCGCGGGGTACTTCACGAAGGGCACGAGATAGACGACGGTGAACGCGGCGGCGGCGAGCAGGATGCTCGTGCGCGCCGGGCTGGCACGGCCGACGCGGCCGTAGGCGGCCACGAACGCGAGCGCGAAGAGGCCACCGAGCGAGAGGCCGTAGACGACGGCCGCGGTCAGCAGGCCCCAGCTCCGCTGGACTCCCCGCGAGACGAGCGGCGCCTCCTCGGGCTCGCCGGCGGCCTTCGCCTGCTGCGACTCGAACGCGATCGCGCGGTTGACCTGGGGCTCGCCGACGACGCGGGCGAACCCGGTCGCGAGCAAGCCGCCGCAGAGCCCTGCGAGGAGCCCGCAGATGAGCAGCTTCCTGAGCATGTCCCCGGCCTCAGTGACAGGGGAAGCCGAGGAGGTGCCGACCGTCGTGCACCCACTCGTGCACGGAGTGGCCCGGCACGACGGAGGCCGCGCCCTCGTCGACGCCGACGAAGTAGAGCAGCGCGAGCAGCGCGAGCCCGAAGAGCATCCAGGGCCACGCCTCGCGCAGCGAGATCGCCGGCGGGTACGCGACCTCGGGGAGCCCTGCGCCGTGAGCAGCGGTGTCGGACATTGGTGCTGAACCTCCTGGGGATTGCGCGTCCCCGTAGCGGTGTCGGCGATGACCTGGGTTTCCTGGCTCTCGGATCAGCGCCGCTCTCCCGCCTTCCCGCCGTGATGGCAGTGGCTTCGTGGGGAGAGAGGCTCTCCGATGACAGTGGCGCGACCGCGCCGGATTCGCACCGGCTTCCCCGCGTCATCGCTTGATGTGCGGCGAGTCTACATGGCGGGGTCGCCGCTCGCGAGGAGGTCTCGGACGTCGTCTCCGATGCGCGGTCGCCACGGCGATCGCCGTCGTTCCGGCGTGTGCTAGGTTGCCTTCGGCACTGATTCCATAGGCAAAGAGGAGAATGCGCGCATGTCCCAGGTTCTCGACGAGGTGCTGGCCGCCAACGAGTCCTACGCGGACTCCTTCGGGGAGAAGGGCTCGCTCGCGCTTCCGCCCGCCCGGCGCTTCGCGATCCTCACGTGCATGGACGCCCGGCTCGACCCGGCGAAGTACGCGGGACTGAGCGAGGGCGATGCGCACGTGATCCGCAACGCGGGGGGACGCGCGAGCGACGATGCCATCCGCTCGCTCGTGATCTCGTACAAGCTGCTCGGCACGCGCGAGTGGTTCGTGATCCATCACTCCGACTGCGGCATGGAGTTCTTCGACGACGTCACGATGCGCGGCCTGCTCGCGTCGAGCCTCGAGACGGCCGCGCTCGGCCCCGACGGCTTCCACGACGTCGGCGCCGGCCCGGGCTCGAGCGAGGGCGCCTACATCGACTGGCTCACGATCTCCGATCGCCGGCAGAGCGTCGTCGACGACGTGCAGCGCATCCGCTCGCATCCGCTCGTGCCCGCCGGCATCCCCGTCTACGGCTACGTCTACGACGTCACGAGCGGCCGCCTGGTCGAGGTGCCCGAGGCGACCGAGGCGGGCCGCGCCGCCTGAGGCGCAGAGCGGCCGGCGCGCCGCCGTCGTCGCTCGTGCTCTCGCGACCGGTCGCGTTGCGCGCTGCCGCCCGAGCGGGCTGCCAGAGTAGGCGCGTGACGCCGACGCTGCAGGGCCCTTGCCTCCGGCTGCGGGCGGTGGGGCAGGAAGACCGCGCCCCGCTCGCCGCCATCCTCGCCGAGCCGGCCGTGCGGCGCTGGTGGGGCGAGCTGCGGCCGGGCGACCTCGACCCGCCGGACGACGGCGATCTGCTCGTCGTGGAGGTCGCCGGCGGGGTCGCCGGCCTGATCCAGTACGGCGAGTGCGACGACCCGATGTACCGCAGCGCGAGCGTCGACGTCGCGCTCGGGAGTGCCTGGCACGGCCGCGGTCTCGGCCGCGAGGCCGTCGGCCTGCTCGTCGCGCACCTCATCGACGGCCGCGGGCATCACCGCATCACGATCGACCCGGCAGCGGCCAACGAGCGCGCGATCCGCTGCTACGAGGCCGTCGGCTTCCAGCGCGTGGGCGTGATGTGCCAGTACGAGCGCGGCGAGGACGGCAGTTGGCACGACGGGCTGCTGATGGAGCTCCTGGCGGGCGAGTGGCGCGCGCGGAGCGGGGTCTGACCCGCACCGTGCGGGTCAGACCCCCGTGTGCGCGGCGCACGCGCTTGCGCCGTCACCAGGGGACGGTGCCCTCGGCGTCCAGGAAGGCGCCCGTGGGGCCGTCGGCGCCGAAGCTCGCGGCGCGCACGATGATCTCGGCGCCCTGCTCGATCGTCTGGGGGCCGCTGTGGCCGTTCAGGTCGGTCGCCGTGTGGCCGGGGTCGACGGCGTTGACGCGCATCTGCGGGTACGCCTTCGCGTACTGCGACGTCAGCATCGTGACGGCCGACTTGGACGACGGGTACGCGAGGCTGATGATCGTCGACTCGGTGCGCTCGGGGTCCGACGTGACGGCGAACGAGCCGAGGCCGCTCGAGACGTTGACGACGACGGGGCTCGCCGAGCGCAGGAGCAGCGGCGCGAACGCCTGCAGCACGCGCACGACGCCGAAGACGTTCGTCTCGTAGACGTCGCGCACGTCGGCGGCGGTGACGTCGGGCACGGGCGTGCGGGATCCGATGATGCCGGCGTTGTTGACGAGCACGTCGAGGCCGCCGCCCGCGCGCTCGATCGTCGCCGCGGCGGCCGCGACCGACGCGTCGTCGGTGACGTCGATCTGGACGAAGCGCGCGCCCAGCTCGTCGGCCGCGGCCTGACCGCGACCGGCATCGCGCGCGCCGATCCAGACGCTGTGGCCCGCGCCGGCGAGCTGCCGTGCGGTCTCGTGGCCGAGGCCCTTGTTCGCTCCGGTGATGAGTGTGACTGTCATGCCTGCACCGTGCCCGCGACACTGCATCCGCAAAAGAGGATCCGCGAGCCCAGGAACGCCAGGGCCACCCTCGCCAGCCCGAGCGGGGCGATACTGACGGCATGCAGAGCGACGACCTCTCGGGCTGCCTGCGCAGCTGGCGCGACCGGCTGGCGCCCGCCGCGGTGGGGCTGCCCACGCAGGCCCTGCGACGCGCCCCCGGGCTGCGGCGCGAGGAGCTCGCCCAGCTCGCGGGGCTCTCGGTCGACTACCTGACGCGCCTCGAGCAGGGTCGCGCTCGCCACCCGTCGCTGCAGGTGCTGACCTCGCTCGCCCGTGCGCTCCGCCTCGACGACCAGGAGCGCGATCACCTCTTCCGCCTCGCCGGACAGGCGCCGCCCGAGCCCGGCCGCATCACGCAGCACCTCACGCCCGGCGTGCTGCACCTGCTCGACCGCCTCGGCGACGTCCCCGTGACGGTCGTCGACGCGGCCTGGGAGGTCATCGCATGGAACGCGCTCTCGGCGGCGCTCGTCGGCGAGCCCTCTCCGCGGCCGGGTCGCGAGCGCAACATCCTCTGGCGCCACTTCACCGGCGGTCGCGGCCGCGTCGTGCGGGACGCCGAGGAGACGCGCGCCTTCGAGGCGGACGCCGTCGCCGATCTCCACGCGGCGCTCGGCCGCTACCCCGACGACCCGAAGCTGCGCAGCCTGATCGCCGACCTGCGCGAGGCCAGCGAGCGCTTCGCGACGCTCTGGGAGACGCGCCCGGTGGCCGTGCTCGGCTCGAGCGCGAAGACGTTCGAGCACCCCGAGGTTGGCCGCATCACGCTGGACTGTGACGTGCTCAGGGCGCAGGGCACGGACGTCCGCATCATCGTCCACACGCCGCGCCCGGGCTCGCCCGACGCGGACGCGCTCGCCCTCATCGGCGTCGTCGGCCTGCAGTCCATGGCGGCCGAGCCGGCCTCCGGCTGACGGATGCGAGCGGCCCGGTAACACTCGGGCGCTCTACGCTCACTCCCGGGTATGAGCGAGCCGAGCGCCGAGACGCCCGACCAGCAGCGCTTCCGCGCCGTCTTCGCGCAGCTCCCGGCGGTCATCGCCTATGCCCGCCGCCGCGGCTCGAGCGATGCCGAGGCGATCGGCGCCGAGGCCATGGCGATCGCCTGGCGCCGTCTCG
>DASXXY010000246.1:0-2741 GCA_036502805.1 Gaiellales bacterium
CTGCTACGCCACGAAGGTACGCCCGTTCTCACGAACCCCGGAATCGACCCAATAGGTGAACATGTCGCGCCGGCCGGCGACTACACGTGCTCGGGCGCCGTGAGCGCGATCGGGAGGCGCCGCGAGGGCCGTCCCTGCACCGCGAGCCAGGCCGCCGGCACCAGCACCAGCGTGGCCGAGCAGAGGGCGAGCGCGGTCACGCCGACCCGGTCGAGGATCAGCCCGCCGGTGATCGCGAGGGTCGCGGCGACGATCCCCGAGAGCTGGTCCGAGAGCCCGAGCAGCCGGCCTCGCTCACGCGGGCTCGTGCGGTCGACGAGATCGGAGCTCGCAGCCAGGAACGAGAAGCTCCAGCCGAGGCCGAGCCCGAACAGCAGCACGCCGGTCGCGATCACGCCGCTCACGGCGGCGAGCCCGAGGCACGAGACGCCCATCAGGACGAGGCCGCCGACGAGCGGCGTGCGCCGGCCGAAGCGATCGACGAACGGCCCGACGATCACGACGAACGCGTACATCCCGAGCACGTGCGCCCCGATGATCGGGAAGACGTCGGCCGGCGCGTGGTCGTGGTGCTCGACGACGACGTACCCGACGAGGTTCATCACGCTCGCCATCACGGAGTAGCTCGCGAGCGCACCGAGCAGCGCGGGGGCGACGCCGGGACGGCGGATGATCTCGCTGATCGGCGCGCGCGCCGTCTCGACCTCCTCGCCGTGCCGGAGCGCCAGGTACAGCTCGGCGACGCGCCGTGGATCGGGCCGCACGAGGCGTACGATCGCGAGCCCGACGATCGGGAACGCCACGGCGGCGAGCCAGGCGATCGAGAGCGAGTCGGTCGAGAGCTGCCGGCCCGAGAAGAGCGGGTCGAAGACGACGGGGCCGAGGAAGGCCCCGACGACCGCGCCGCTGAGCACGGCGGCGATGCCCGCCGCGCGCCGCTCGGGCGGGTACATGTCGCCGCCGGCCGTGCGCACGAGCGTGATCGTGCCGAGCGCGGCGCCGAGCAGCACGAAGCCGCCGATCACCATCGGCGCGAGCACGAGGCGCGTGCCGATGCCCGTCACGAGCAGCCCCAGGATCGCGACGCAGAAGCCGACGATCAGCACCGGGATGCGCCCGTGCCGATCCATCCCGCGGCCGGCCTGGTAGGCCGCGAACGCCGAGGTCGCGAGGAAGATCGCCGGTCCGAGCCCGAGCAGCCCGTGCACGCCCGTGACCTGCACGAAGGTCAGCGACGAGATCGCCGCGACGAGCTGGAACATGCCCGACAGGCACGCCATCGAGCCGGCGAGCAGCAGCGTGTTGCGCCGGATCGGGATGGCTGCGAGCTCGTCCACCCGACGAGGATAGCCCGCACGGGCGGCGCGCTGTGGCGGCCCGGGCGCCGCTCGCGCGGTAGCGTGCGCGGCATGACAGCTCGCATCGTCGTCGTGGCAGGTGGGGCGTCCGGGATCGGCGCGGCCTGCACGGCGCGCTTCGCGGCGGCGGGCGATCGCGTCGTCGTCATCGACGTCGCCGACCCCGCGGGCCTGACGCTGCCGGCCGGCGCAGCGGCGCTGCGTGCCGACATCCGCGGCTCCGCGGCCTGCGAGGCCGCGATCGCGTCGATCGTCGCCGAGCACGGCCGCGTCGACGTGCTCGTGAACGCCGCGGGCGTGATCACGCGCGCGAACGCGCTCGACACGTCCGACGAGGAGTGGCAACGCCAGTTCTCGGTGAACGTCGACGGCACGTTCTTCCTGAGCCGCGCGGTGACGCGCGCGATGGTCGCGGGCGACGGCGGCGCGATCGTGAACATCGCGTCGATGTGGGGCACCGTCGGCGGGGTCGGGCACGTCGCGTACTGCGCCGCGAAGGGCGCGGTCGTGCAGCTGACGCGGGCGATGGCGCTCGACCACGCGCGCGACGGAGTACGGGTCAACGCGGTCTGCCCGGGCGAGGTCGACACGCCGATGCTGCGTGGCGGCGGTCGCGCCGCGCCGCTCGGCGACGCCGAGATCTCGGCGATCGGCTCGAGCACGGTTCCGCTGGGACGGGTCGCCGCACCCGACGAGATCGCGCGCGTGATCGAGTTCCTCGCATCGCCGGGCGCGAGCTACATGACGGGCGCGATCGTCGCGGTCGACGCGGGCTGCACCGCAGCCTGAACGTGGACGCGAACGTCGAGGTCTGCGCGTTCCCCGAGGCCGAGGTGCCCGCGGAGCTGCGCGCACAGGTGCGCGCCGTGCAGCGCAGCGAGTGGCCGAGCGTGGGCACCGACGAGCTGCGCGCGGCCGCCGATGTCGCCCACGACCCGGCGCTGCGGCCGCTCTCGCTGCTGCTCGTCGTCGACGGGCGGGTCGCCGCGGCGCTCGACATCCTCTCGAAGGAGATCGAGCACGCCGGCGAGCGCTACGCCGCGAGCGGGCTCAGCACCGTCGTGACGGATCCCGCGCTGCGCCGGCGCGGCTACGGCCACCGGCTCGTGTGCGCGGCGCGCGCGCGGATCGCCGGCAGCGGCGCCGACCTCGGCATCTTCACCTGCGACCGCCCGCTCGCAGGCTTCTACGAGGGCGCGGGTTTCGGCGTGATCCCGGGCGCCGTGCTCGTCGGCGGCACGCCGGACGACCCGTTCCCGAGCGACCAGTGGGACAAGGTCACGCTCGGCGCGTTCTTCAGCCCGCGCGCGCAGGCGCATGCGGCGTCGTTCGAGCACACGCGGATCGCGCTCTACCCGGGGACGCTCGACCGGCTCTGGTAGA
>DASXXY010000247.1:0-17900 GCA_036502805.1 Gaiellales bacterium
CCGAGCACGCCCGTGAGCGGGGTGCGCAGCTCGTGCGACACGGTCGCGACGAGCTCGGACTTGAGCCGCGCCGCCTCGTGCTCGGCCGTGACCTCGCGCACGACGATGATGCGGCCGATCAGCGTGCCGGAGCCGTCGCGCACGGGCGCCGTGTGGCGCTCGAACGCGCGGCGCAGGTCATCGAGCTCGAAGCGGTCCTGCGTCGAGCACTCCGGGTCGTCGCGGATCGCCTGCATCGTCGCGCGATAGGAGTCCGGGTCGACGAGGCGCTCCGTGATCGCGGAGCGCTCGGCGAACGTCGCCTCCAGCGGAAGGCCGAAGACGTCCGCCGTGAGCTGCTCGATGGCGGCGTTCGCGAGCACCGTGCGACCGGCGAGATCGACGAGGCGGATGCCGTCGACGCTCGCGTCGAGCACGGCGCGGTTGATGTCGACGAGCCGCTCGAGCTCGTGCGACTGCCGCTGCAGCGCCTCGTTCTGGCGCTCGAGGCTCGCGTTGCGCACGGCCAGCGTCTCGTTGAGCTGCGCGATCTCGGCCTCGGCGCGCTTGCGGTCCGTGATGTCGTGCGCCGCCGCGTAGAGCAGCCCGCTCTCGACGTCGGGCGTCGTCAGCCAGGCCAGCCAGACGTACGTCCCGTCGCGCCGCCGGTAGCGGTTCTCGAACGAGATCGTGTCCGCGCCGCCCGCGAGCTTGGCGACCTCCGCGAGCGTCGCGTCGCGGTCGTCGGGATGCACGAACTCGATGAACGGGCGCGCCTCCAGCTCGGCGGCCGTGTAGCCGAGCGTGCGCTCGAAGGCCGGGTTGAGGCGCTTGAAGTAGCCGTCGACGCCGGCCACGCCGAGCATCTCGAGCGACGTCTCGAAGAGGCGTCCGAGCGCCTCGTCGCCGATCCCGCTCACGCCCGCAGGACCTCCTCCACGAGCGCCGCCAGGCCGTTCGGGCTGAACGGCTTCGTCAGGTAATGCGTCGCGCCGGCGACGTCCATGGCCTCGCGGTCGCCGGCCTGGGCGCGCGCCGTGAGCATGATCACGGGCGTCGCGGCGGTCGCCGGGTCGCTGCGCAGCTCGCGCAGCACCTCGCCGCCGCTCCTGCCCGGCATCATCATGTCGAGCAGGATCAGGTCGGGCCGGTCGCTGCGCGTGCGCTCGAGCGCCTGGTCGCCGTCGCAGGCCTCCACGATCGTGTAGCCGCCGCCGTCGAGCGTCGCGCGCACGAGCATGCGCAGGACCGGCTCGTCGTCGCACACGAGCACCGTGGCGCGGGGGCTCCGGTCGGCGTGCATACGGGCCCATCGGCAGCCCGCCCCGAAAACGTGAGAGCACGTCCCCCGGACGGGTGACACGGGCCCGCGCGGAGGCGAGTGGTGGAGTGCGCCGCGACGTGGCATCCTGACGGGCAGGAGTCGCGCCGGCCCCGGTCGGCACGACGAACCCGCCCCGGCGGGGCGCCCCGAGCCTCCCAAGACGCTGGTGCCTCGCCGGGCTGGTTTCGCCAGACTCTATCCGGCATGCGCCGCCTGTCCATGGCGCGCCGCGCAAGCCCGGCCGGACGGGCGGGGGAGACCCGCCGCAGGTCCTGCGCCGCGGCGCGCGCGCATGCGCGACCCCGGCGCTATCGTCGGGAGGCCCGTCCACGCGCTCAGGGAGCCGCATGACCTACGTGCCCGCCGCCGGTCGCTACGACCGCATGACCTACAACCGCACCGGCCGGAGCGGCCTGCTGCTGCCCGCGATCTCGCTCGGGCTGTGGCAGAACTTCGGCGGCGACCGCCCGCTCGAGACGAGCCGCGCGATCGTCCGGCGCGCGTTCGACCTCGGCATCACGCACTTCGACCTCGCGAACAACTACGGCCCGCCCTACGGCTCTGCCGAGGAGACGTTCGGCCGGCTCATGCAGCTCGACCTGCGGCCCTACCGCGACGAGCTCGTGATCTCGACGAAGGCCGGCTACGACATGTGGCCCGGCCCCTACGGCGACAACGGCTCGCGCAAGTACCTGCTCGCGAGCCTCGACCAGAGCCTGCAGCGCATGGGCCTCGACTACGTCGACATCTTCTACTCGCACCGCCGCGACCCGGCGACGCCGCTCGAGGAGACGCTCGGGGCGCTCGACACCGCCGTGCGCCAGGGCAAGGCGCTGTACGCCGGGATCTCGTCCTACTCGCCCGAGAGCACGGCCGAGGCCGCGCACATGCTGCGCGCGATGGGCACGCCGCTCCTGATCCACCAGCCGTCGTACTCGCTGCTCAACCGCTGGATCGAGCGGGGCCTGCTGGACGTGCTCGAGGACGAGGGGATCGGCTGCATCACGTTCTCGCCGCTCGCCCAGGGCATGCTCACCGACCGCTATCTCGACGGCATCCCGGCGGACTCGCGCGCGAGCCGCGACGGCTCGCTCTCGCCCGACCTCCTGACGGCGCAGGCGCTCGGCAAGATCCGCGCGCTCAACGACATCGCGACGGCCCGCGGGCAGTCGCTGGCGCAGATGGCGCTGGCCTGGACGCTGCGCGACCGGCGCGTGACGACGACGCTGATCGGCGCCTCGAGCGTGGAGCAGCTGGAGACCAATGTCGGCGCGCTCGAGCGCCTCGACTTCAGCGCCGAGGAGCTCGCCGCGATCGACCGCCACGCGACCGAGAGCGGCATCAACCTGTGGGCGGGCTCGAGCGACGCGTGAGCGGCTCGCGCCTGCGCACGCCGCTCTGCGACCTGCTCGGCATCCGCGTGCCGATCCTGCTCGCCGGGATGGCCAACGGTCCGAGCACGCCCGAGCTCGCGGCGGCGGTGACGCGCGCCGGGGGCCTCGGCGTGCTCGCCGCCTCCGGCCTCACGTGCGCCGAGCTCGAGCGCGACATGGCGCGCGTGCGCGAGCTCGTGCCCGGCGGTCGCTTCGGCGTCAACGCGCAGCTCGCGGGGCCGACGCCCGCGACCGGCGAGCGCGCTCGCATCGTCGCCGTGCTCGCGCCCTTCCGCCGCGAGCTCGGGCTCCCCGACGAGCCGCCCGAGCCGGCGCCGGCGGCCTCGGCCGTCGAGCTGATCGAGTGCGCGCTGGCCGGCGGCGCTGCGGTCATCACGACGTTCGACGATCCGGCTCCGGTCGCCGAGGCGACGCACGCCGCCGGTGCGCGGCTCCTGCCGATGGTCACGACCGTCGGCGAGGCGCGGCGCGCACGCGCGTGCGGAGCCGACGGCCTGATCGCACAGGGCGGCGAGGCCGGGGGCCACCGCGGCACCTACGGCGGCGGCGAGGCGCGCGGCGGCGGCACGGTCGCGCTCGTGCCGCAGGTCGCGGATGAGGCGGCCGGACTCCCGGTGCTGGCCTCGGGCGGCATCATGGACGGCCGTGGCATCGTCGCCGCGCTCGCGCTCGGCGCACAGGGCGTCTCGCTCGGGACGTGCTTCCTGGCGAGCGCCGAGAGCGGCGTCGCGGAGGCCTACGCGGCCGTCGTGCCGGAGACGCGCGCCGAGCGCACGGTCGTCACCGACCTCGTCACCGGCAGGCCGGCGCGCTGGATCCGCAACCGGCTGCTCGACGCGCTGGTCGAGGCCGATCCGGGCACGCTCGGCTGGGGCCCGCAGACGCGGCTCGTCGCCGATCTCCGCCGCGCTGCGTCGGAGCAGGGCCGCGCCGACATCCTGCCGATGCTCGCCGGCGAGGGCGCGGCGCTGAGCGCGGAGCGCGAGCCCGCAGCGCGCATCGTCGCGCGCCTCGAGCGCGAGGCGGAGGCCGTGCTCGCCGCGCTCACCACGGGCCCGGCCGGGACCTGACGCGTGTTCCCGCGCCAGCTCGAGTACCTCGTCGCGCTCGAGCGCGAGCGCCACTTCGGGCGCGCGGCGCGCGCCTGCCACGTCTCGCAGCCGACGCTCTCGACGGGACTGCGCAAGCTCGAGGCCGAGCTCGGCGTGCCGCTCGTGCGCCGCGGCCAGCGCTTCGAGGGCTTCACGCGCGAGGGCGAGCGGGTCGTGCTCTGGGCGCACCGCATCCTCGCCGACTACGACGGCCTCGGGCACGAGCTCTCGCAGATCCGTGGCGGCCTCGAGGGGACGCTGCGGATCGGCGCGATCCCGACCGCGGTGCCCGCGATCTCGCTCGTGACGTCGCCGTTCTGCGAGCGCCATCCGCTGATGCGCGTCGAGGTCATCTCGCTCAGCTCGCGCGAGATCGAGCGCCGCCTCGCTGCGTTCGAGATCGACGCCGGCCTGACGTACCTGGACAACGAGCCGCTCGGCGACGTGCGCGCGGTGCCGCTCTACCGCGAGCGCTACGTGCTGCTGTGCGCCGTCGACGGCCCGTTCGCGGGGCGCTCGACGGTCGAGTGGGCCGAGGCCGCGACCGTGCCGCTCTGCCTGCTCACGCCGGACATGCAGAACCGGCGCATCCTCGACGACAACTTCGCCGCCGCCGGCGCGGTCGCGCTGCCGACGGTCGAGACGAACTCGATCTCGGCGCTCTGCTCGCACGTGCGGCGCGGCTGGTCGAGCGTGATGGCGCACGCCTGGCTGTCGCTCTTCGGCGTGCCGGAGGCGATGCGCGCCGTGCCGCTCGTCGGCCCGGAGGTCACGCACTCGATCGGCATCGTCGTGCCGCAGGCCGAGCCGCTCGCGCCGCTCGCGGGCGAGCTCGTGGGGGTGGCCGCGCGGCTCGACCTGGAGAGCGAGCTCGACGTGCTGGTCGCCGACAGCCGCCGCTCGCGCCGACGATAGACGACAGCTATCGACTCGTGTGCGGCAACGATTTGCGGAGTATCGGAACTCGCGGCATGCTGCGGTCAGGACCACCCGCTAGGGAGGAGATCCCGAATGCCCGCAGGACGTCTGACAACGCCGCTCATCCGTCGCGACGGCGAGCTCGAGCCCGCTTCGTGGGACGAGGCGCTCGACGCCGTCGCGGAGGGCTTCCTGCGCACGCGCGCGACCGACACGACGACGTCGTTCGGGATGTTCTCGTGCTCGAAGGCCTCGAACGAGATGAACTTCCTGGCCCAGAAGTTCGCGCGCCAGGTGATGCGCTCGAACAACATCGACTCCTGCAACCGCACCTGACACGCTCCCAGTGTCGTCGGTCTGGCGACAGCGTTCGGTGCGGGCGGCGGGACCTCGTCCTACCGCGAGATCGAGGAGACGGACGTCATCCTCCTGTGGGGGTCGAATGCCCGTGAGACGCATCCGATCTTCTTCCACCACCTGCTCAAGGGCGTACACAACGGCGCGCGCCTCTACACGGTCGACCCGCGCCGCACCTCGTCGGCCAAGTGGGCCGACGGCTGGCTCGGGCTCGACGTCGGCACCGACATCGCGCTCGCGCACACGATGGCGCGCGAGATCATCCACGCCGACCTCGTCAACCACCGCTTCGTCGACCGCGCGACGACCGGCTTCGCCGAGTACGCCGCGCACGTCGAGCCGTTCACGCTCGCCGAGGGCGAGCGCATCACGGGCGTGCCCGCCGACATGATCCGCGACACCGCGCACGCCTTCGCGCGCGCCGACCGCGCGATGATCTGCTGGACGCTCGGCATCACGGAGCACCACGTGGGCGTCGACAACGTGCTCTCGCTGATCAACCTCGCGCTGCTCTGCGGCCACGTCGGCCGCTGGGGCTCGGGGCTCAACCCGCTGCGCGGCCAGAACAACGTGCAGGGCGGCGGCGACATGGGCGCGATCCCCAACAAGCTGCCGGGCTTCCAGGACATCGAGCGCGACGCCGCTGCGCGCGCCCGCTTCGAGGCCGCCTGGGACGCCCCGATCGTGCCGCGCTACGGCTGGAACCTGACGCAGATGTTCGAGGGCATGGATCGCGGCGAGCTGCGCTCGCTCTACGTGATCGGCGAGAACCCGGCGCAGTCCGAGGCCGACATCAAGCGCACGCGCAAGCTGCTCGCCGGCCTCGACTTCATGGTCGTGCAGGACATCCTGCTCACGAAGACCGCGCAGCTCGCCGACGTCGTGCTGCCCTCGAGCGCCTCCTGGTGCGAGTCCGAGGGCACCGTCACGAACTCCGAGCGGCGCGTCCAGCGCGTGCGCAAGGCGGTCGAACCGCCGGGCGAGGCGCGCGACGACGGCTGGATCATCAGCGCGATCGCCGAGCGCATGGGCTTCGGCTGGGGCCAGCCCTCGATGGAGGCCGTCTGGGACGAGCTGCGCTCGCTCTCGCCGATGCACGCCGGCATGAGCTACCGCAAGCTCGAGGACCTGGGCGGGATTCAGTGGCCGTGCGCGGACGAGGCCTCCACGGGGTCGCCGTTCCTGCACGCCCGCCTCTGGGCGGAGCCGCTCGAGGGCGAGCCCGCGCCGTTCGCGACGCCGGCACACCGCCCGCCCTACGAGGCGCTCGACGCCGAGTACCCGATGCGGCTGACGACCGGCCGCCGCCTCGAGTCGTACAACACCGGTGTGCAGACGAACCGCTACCGCTCGCCGCTGCACCGCGGCGAGTCGCTCGACATCTCGCCCGAGGACGCCGAGCGCATGTTCCTCGAGGAGGGCGAGATCGTGCGCGTCTCCTCGCGCCGCGGCTCGGTCGAGACGCCCGTGCACATCGACCGCGCGCTGCGGCCCGGGCTGACGTTCATGACGTTCCACTTCCCCGACCAGGTCGACACGAACGTGCTCACGATCGACGTCACCGACCCGAAGAGCGGCACGGCGGAGTTCAAGGCCTGCGCCGTGCGCGTCGACAAGCTGAGCGCGCACGAGCGGGAGCGCTCGGCGCTCGTCGCCGAGCCCGCCACGATCCCCGGAGACTGATGGACCTGCACCTCCTCGACGCCGCACCGACCATCGCCGAGCGCGCGGCGGTCGAGCACGTGCTCGGCCCGCCGGCGGGCGGCTGGGACGGCGGCGCGCGCGACTCCGACCGCCACGGCCACTCGCTGCGCGGCGGCGGCCACGAGGCGCGCTCGCGGCGCCATCTGCTGCTGCCGGTGCTGCTGGCCGTGCAGGAGCACGTCGGCTGGGTCAGCCCCGGCGCGCTCAACCACATCGCCGAGCGCCTCACCGTGCCGCCCGCGGACATCTACGGCGTGGCCTCGTTCTACGCGCTGCTGAGCGTCGAGCCCCGCCCGGCCCGCGTCGTGCACGTGTGCGAGGACCTGGCCTGCCGCTGCAACGGCTCCCAGGAGCTGATCGCCCAGCTCGAGGAGCACCTGGGTCCCGAGGGCGAGCTCAACCTCGACGGCTCGGGCACGTGGCTGCGCAGCCCGTGCCTCGGCCAGTGCGACCGCGCACCGGCTGCGATGGTGACGATCTCCGGCGAGCACCCCGAGGAGCACGTGCTCGCGCCCGTCGGCGCCGCGGCGGTGCTGGCGGCGATCGACGGCCATGCCGACGCCGCCGCCGACCCGGTGACGGAGCTGCCGCAGCACGGCGAGGAGTCGCTGCGCCTGCTCGCGCGCGTCGGGCAGGTCGACCCGGTCAGCCTCGACGACTACCGCGCGCGCGGCGGCTACGCGGCGCTGCGGCGCGCGCTCGAGCTCGGCGGCGAGGGCGTGATCCGCGAGCTCAAGGACTCGCGCCTGATGGGCCGCGGCGGCGCCGCCTTCCCGACGGGCGTCAAGTGGGAGGCGGTCGCGCACCAGTCGGCCCATCCGCACTACCTGATCTGCAACGCCGACGAGTCCGAGCCGGGCACGTTCAAGGACCGCGTCGTGATCGAGGGCGATCCGTTCTCGCTGATCGAGGCGATGACGATCGCCGCCTACGCGACCGGCTGCGAGCACGGCTACGTCTACCTGCGCGGGGAGTACCCGCAGGCGCACGCCATCCTCGGCGCGGCGCTCGCGGAGGCGCGCCGGCGCGGCTACCTCGGCCCCGACGTGCTCGGCGAGGGCTTCGCGTTCGAGATCGAGATCCGCAAGGGCGGCGGCGCCTACATCTGCGGCGAGGAGACGGCGATCTTCAACTCGATCGAGGGCTTCCGCGGCGAGCCCCGCTCGAAGCCGCCGTTCCCGGTCGTGGCCGGCCTGTTCGGCAAGCCGACGGTCGTCAACAACGTCGAGACGCTCGTCAACGTGCTGGGCGTCGTGCTCGCGAGCGGCCCCGGCTACGCCGAGACGGGCACCGAGGGCTCGACCGGCACGAAGCTGTTCTGCCTCTCGGGCAACGTCGAGCGGCCGGGCGTCTACGAGCTGCCGTTCGGCGCCACGCTGCGCGAGCTGCTCGCGCTGGCGGGCGGCGTCGCGGGCGGGCGCGAGCTGCAGGCGATCCTCATGGGCGGCGCGGCGGGCGGCTTCCTGCGGCCCGACGAGCTCGACCTGACGCTCACGTTCGAGGGCGCGCGCGAGGCCAAGACGACGCTCGGCTCGGGCGTCGTGCTCGTGCTCGACGACCGCGTCGACCTGCCGCGCTTCCTGCAGCGCATCGCCGCCTTCTTCCGCAACGAGTCGTGCGGCCAGTGCGTGCCCTGCCGCGTCGGCACCGTGCGCCAGCAGGAGGCGCTCGCGCGCCTGACGTCGGGCCGCACGCGCGGCGGCGCCGGGGCCGAGCTCGCGCTCGTCGCCGAGATCGGCCAGTGCATGCGGGACGCCTCGATCTGCGGTCTCGGGCAGACCGCGTCGAGCGCCATCGAATCGGCGATCGGGCGCCTCGGCGTCTTCGGAGGTACGGCGTGAGCAGCCAGCCGCTGGCGATCCAGAAGCGCATGATCGAGCTCGAGGTCGACGGGCAGCCCGTGCGCGTGTTCGAGGGCCAGACGATCCTCGACGCGCTGCGCAAGCTCGAGCTGGAGACGCCGACGCTGTGCTACGGCGACACGCTGCAGCCGGCCAACGCCTGCCGCGTCTGCGTCGTCGAGATCGAGGGCGCGCGCGTGCTCGCGCCGTCGTGCTCGCGCACGGCCGAGGCCGGCATGAAGGTGCGCACCGACAGCGAGCGCGTGCGGCACTCGCGCAAGCTCGTGCTCGAGCTGCTCGGCTCGAGCGTCGACCTCTCGACGACGCCGGTCGCCGAGGGCTACCTGGCCGACTACGACGCGCAACCGCAGCGCTTCGGCCCGCCCGCGCCGCCGGACCCGGCGCGCGACCGCAGGCGCGCCGGCCACCACGTCGAGCCGGACGGGCAGACGGCCGCGACCGTGGCCGGCCCGGTCAAGGTCGACAACGAGCTCTACGTGCGCGACTACTCCAAGTGCATCCTCTGTTACAAGTGCGTCGACGCCTGCGGCGAGCAGTACCAGAACACGTTCGCGATCACGGTCGCGGGCCGCGGCTTCGACGCGCGCATCTCGACCGAGTACGTCGTCGAGCTGCCGGAGTCGGCCTGCGTCTACTGCGGCAACTGCATCGCCGTCTGCCCGACCGGCGCCCTGATGTTCCGCAGCGAGCACGAGCTGCGCGAGGCGGGGGAGTGGAAGCCGGACGACCAGACCGTCACGACGACGATCTGCCCCTACTGCGGCGTCGGCTGCAACCTCGAGCTGCACGTGCAGGACAACGCCATCGTCAAGGTCACGAGCCCCGACGACCACGACGTCACGCGCGGCAACCTCTGCGTCAAGGGCCGCTTCGGCTACCAGCACGTGCAGGGCCCGCGCCGGCGGCGCGAGGAGTAGGCGATGGCGGCGACCGAGCGCCCGCCGCTGCGCGGCCCGTCCGTCGACACGCGCGTGCTCGTCGTCGAGCACGGCGTGGGGCGGGAGCGGAGCGACCGCATCGCCGGCGAGGAGCCGCTCGAGATCCGCGTCGCCGGGCCGGGCCAGAGCGCGACGCGCGTCGCCGTGACGATGCGCACGCCGGGCCACGACTTCGAGCTCGCGGCCGGCTTCCTGCACTCCGAGGGCCTGCTCGACTCCCCGCGCGAGCTGCACGAGATCAAGTACTGCACCGACGTCGAGCTCGGCGAGCAGGCCTACAACGTCGTCACCGTGCACCTGCGGCGTCCGTTCGCGAGCGAGCTCGTCGAGCGCAACTTCGGCGTCACGTCGGCCTGCGGGGTGTGCGGCAAGGCGTCGATCGACTCGATCGAGGTCGCCTCCGAGCCGCTGCCCGAGGGGCCGGTCGTCGCCGCGGCCGTGATCCAGGAGCTGCCGGAGCGCCTGCGCGCCGCGCAGCGCACGTTCGAGCGCACCGGCGGCTCGCACGCGACCGGCCTGTTCGCGCCCGACGGGACGCTCGCGCTCGTGCGCGAGGACGTCGGCCGCCACAACGCGCTCGACAAGGTCATCGGCAACCGCTTCCTGGCCGGCGCGCTGCCGCTCGGGGACTCGGTCGCGCTCGTCTCGAGCCGCGCGTCGTTCGAGCTCGTGCAGAAGGCCGCCGTGGCCGGCATCCCGGTGCTGTGCGCGGTCGGCGCGCCCTCGAGCCTGGCCGTCGACGCCGCGCGCCGCCTCGGCCTGACGCTCGTCGGGTTCCTGCGCGACGACCGCTTCAACGTCTACGCCGGCGCCGCGCGCATCGCGCTCGGCGGCGCATGACCGCGCCGGCGGCGATCGGCGCCGTGCTGCGCGGCGCCGAGCCCGCCGCCGCCTACGAGGCCTGGCTCGCCGCGCTCGCGCGCAGCGGGTGGGAGCCGCGGCTGCCCGCCGAGCGCGTGCCGCTCGACGCCGCCGCGGGCCGCGTGCTCGCCGGGCGCCTCGCCGCGCTCGCGCCCAACCCGCCGCACCGCTGCGCGGCGATGGACGGCTACGCGCTCACGGCGGCAGACGGGGCCGGGCCGCTGGCGGCGGGCACGTACCTGCGCATCGACACCGGCCAGCCGGTCGACGACCGCTTCGACGCCGTCGCGCAGATCGAGATCGCGCACGAGAGCGCGGCCGGCCTCGTGCTCGAGCGCGCGCTCGCGGCCGGCACGAACGTGCGCGCGGCCGGGGAGGACGTACAGGAGGGCGACGAGCTGCTGCCGGCCGGCCGCCTGCTCTCGGCCTACGACGTCGCGCTGGCGGCGGTCGCCGGGCACGGCGAGCTGGACGTCGTGCGCCGGCCGCGCGTCGCCATCCTGCCCACGGGCGGCGAGCTGCGGCCGCCGGGCACGCGCCTCGCGCCCGGCGAGGTCGCCGATGCCGACGGCCCGATGCTGCAGGCCCTGGCGCGGGCCGCCGGCGCGCTCTGCGAGCGGCTGCCGCCGCGCCCGGACGACGCGGCGCTGATCGGCGCCGCCGTGCTGGAGGCGGCACGCACGAGCGACCTCGTGCTCGTGATCGCGGGCTCGTCGCGCGGCCGCGCCGACCACACGGCGTCGGTGCTCGAACGCCACGGCGAGCTCGTCGTGCACGGCGTCGCGCTGCGGCCCGCGCACCCGGTCGCGCTCGGAACCGTCGAGGGCACGCCCGTGATCGGCATCCCGGGCTACCCGGTGGCTGCGGCCGTCGCGTTCGAGCGCTTCGCGCGCCCGCTGCTCGAGCACCTGCTCGGGGCGCTGCCGGAGGATGCCCCGCTGATCCGCGTCCGCCTGATCGGCGAGGTGCGCGCCAAGCGCGCGGTGGAGGTCTACGTGCCGCTGATCGTGAGCGACGGCCACGATCTGCCGAACGCGCTGCCGCAGAGCCGCAAGGGGGGTGCCCTGCGCGGCCTCGCCGGCGCGCACGCGCTGCTCTGCACGCGGCTCGATGACGGCTTCCTGCCGGTGGGCACGGAGGTCGAGGCTCGGCTGCTGCGACCCTGGCCGCGCGCCTGACGGAGAAGCGGGCCCGTCCCGCGGCCCCTCGCCCGGCGGGTGCCGGCGAGCGCTGCAGCGGTACGATCTGCCGCGATGTCCGCCCCACACCCCCTGCTCGCGCGGCTGCCGAACGCGCTCACGATCGCGCGCCTGGCGGTGCTGCCCGTGTTCTGGTGGGTGCTCGTCGAGGCCCACCACGGACGCTCCGCGTGGGCCTTCGTGATCTTCGGCCTGGCCTCCCTGACCGACTGGTTCGACGGCTGGCTGGCGCGGCGCTACGGCAGCTTCTCGCGCTTCGGGCGGCTCGCCGACCCGCTCGCCGATCGCCTCCTGATCGATTCCGCGGTGATCCTCCTGTGGCACCACGGCCGCCTCCCGCTGCTCGCGCCCGCCCTGATCCTCGGCCGCGACCTGGTGCTCGCGCTCGGCATCGGCTCGGCCGCGCGCCACGGCTACGAGCTCTCGGTCGTCTACCTCGGCAAGACGGCGACGTCGGTGCTGATGGTCGGCCTCGCGACGCTGATGCTGGCGCCGAGCAGCTCGAGCTGGCCGCCCGTGCTGTTCTGGGCCGGTCTCGCGCTCTCGCTGGCCGCCGGCGTCGTGTATCTCGTGAGCGTCCGCGCACGCTCGCGCGGTTCTCAACCTCAACCCCAGGTGGAAGGTCCTCCGGGAAACGGCTAGAGTGCGCTGCAATGGAGGCATTTCCCGACCTTGCCGCGCTCACCGACGCCGATCTCAAGGCGCTCACGGAAGAGAAGATGCTCGACGAGCGCGACGTCTCGCGCCGGCGGCGCGAGCTGCACGGGCGCATCGACATCCTGCGCACCGAGCACACGCGGCGGCTCAAGGAGCGCCACGGCACGCTCGACGTCGATCCCGCCCTGCTCTCGGACGGCCTGCTCGCGCAGCAGCCCGAGGAGCTCGCCGTGCTGGCCGACGACGCGCTGCTGCCGACCGGCCACGAGCTCGACGACGCCAACGACCTCTCCGACGACGACCTGCGCGCGCGCATCCACACGTGCACGCAGAGCGAGCGCGAGGTCTCGTTCAAGCGCCGCATCCTGCACGGGCACATCGACCTGCTGCGGGCCGAGATCACGGCGCGCCTGCGCGAACGCGACGGGGAGGCCTCCGAGCACCTCGCCGCGAGCGACGTCGACCAGCTCTCGGAGATCCTCTCGCACCGCGGCCCGCCGCTCGAGCTGCCCGCCGAGCTCGAGCGACTGGACTGACGCCTGCATGTACTGCCCTGAGTGCGGCATGCAGAACCCCGACGCGGCGCATTACTGCGCCCGCTGCGGCGGCCTCCTGCTGAGCGAGACGGGCTCGACGCAGACGACGATGTCGTTCTCGCTCGAGCACGAGGCCGACACGGCGGCGCCCGCCGTCGGCGACGTCCAGGCGGGCGGTCCGGCGCTCGTCGTGCGCGCCGGCGACCGCGCCGGCGAGCACTTCCTGCTCGGCGACTCGCGCGTCACGATCGGCCGCTCGAGCGGCGCCGACATCCTGCTCGACGACGTCACCGTCTCGCGCGAGCACGCGCGCGTCGTGCGGCGCGCCGACGGCTTCTACATCGAGGACGCCGACTCGCTCAACGGCACCTACGTCAACCGCCGCCGGGTCGAGTCGCACCACCTCTCCGACGGCGACGAGCTGCAGATCGGCAAATTCAAACTGACCTACCTCGAGCGTTGAGCGACGAGGTCGCAACCACGCCCGGCACGGGCCGCCGCCTCACGATCGGCGCGGTCTGCGCGGCCCTGCGGATCGATCACCCGGACATCTCGATCTCGAAGATCCGCTACCTCGAGGAGCAGGGGCTGCTGCATCCGCAGCGGACGCGCGGCGGCTACCGCCTGTTCGCGCAGGACGACGTCGAGCGCCTGCGCACGATCCTGCGCCTGCAGCGCGACGAGTTCCTGCCCCTGCGCGTGATCCGCGACGAGCTCGAGAAGGCGACCGAGGGCGCCCGCGAGCGTCCGCGCCGGCGGCCCGTCAGCACGGGCGCCGCACGCGGCCCGCGCTTCGGCGAGCTGCTGAGCGCCGCGAACGTCAACGAGGAGTTCGTGCGCAGCCTCGAGGAGTTCGGCCTGATCGAGGCGGAGGCCGGGCGCTTCCGGCCCGAGGACGTGCAGATCGTGGCCGCCGCCGCACGCCTGCAGCGCTACGGCTTCGACGCGCGCCACCTGCGCGCCGTGCACTCCGCGATCCAGCGCGAGGCGGGCCTCGTCGAGCAGGTGCTGGCGCCGCAGCTGCGCTCCGCGAACCCCGACCGCGTCGGCGCGGGCCTCGAGCAGCTCGACGAGCTCGCGGGCCTGTGCGCCGAGCTCACCGAGTCGCTGCTCGTGCGCGACCTCCGGCGCCTCGCCGGTGCCACGACCGCCACGACCCGCTCGGAGGCACCGACGTGATCGATCTCCTGACCTCGCGCATCCGCGACGTCGCCGACTTCCCGAAGGCCGGCATCGTCTTCAAGGACATCACGCCGCTGCTGGCCGACCCGGCGACGCTCGCGGGCGCCGTGGACGCGCTCGCGGAGCGCGTGGCGCCGCTCAAGCCCGACATCGTGCTGGGCGCCGAGTCGCGCGGCTTCATCCTCGGGCCGGCGCTCGCCATCCGCCTCGGCGTCGGCTTCGCGATCGCGCGCAAGCCCGGCAAGCTGCCCTGGAGGACGGTGACCGCGAGCTATGCGCTCGAGTACGGCGAGGACAGCCTCGAGCTGCACGAGGATGCGATCGTGCGCGACATGCGCGTGCTCGTGCACGACGACCTGCTCGCGACCGGCGGCACCGCGCGCGCGACGTGCGATCTCGCCGAGGCCATCGGCGGCAGCGTCGTCGGCTGCGCGTTCCTGATCGAGCTCGCGTTTCTGGGCGGGCGCGACCGCCTGGCGCCCTACCCGGTCGAGTCGCTGATCAGCTACTCGTCGGAGGGCTAGGCGGCTCCGCAGTCGCGGCGCCGGCGCCGCCGCGGCGCGGGCGCTTCTTGCGCGCCGCCGGCTGCACCTCGAGCTGACCGGCGGCATACAGCCGCTGGCGCGAGAGCTTGAGGCGGGACACGGCGCGCCGCGTGCGCGACGGGACCGCCTCCCAGCACACGTCGCAGAGCGGCTGGCCGGGCGCGAGCTCGGGCGCTGCGGCACCACAGCGCGGACAGCGGGGAGCGTCCATCGGCGTAGTGTGCACCGCTCGGCACACGGGGGCTTCACGTCGTCCGCCAGCGGGAGTATCGTGGCGCGATGTACGACCCATTGCGAGCCGAGTACCGCATGCGCTGTCCCGAGCGCGATCCGTCCGGCGAGCGGCGCTACGGCGTCACGCTCTCACAGTTCGTGAGCGTCTCGCGCCTGCCGGGCGCCCAGCATCCGGCCGTCTACCGCGTCGAGCACCGCTGTGCCGGGTGCGACGGCACGCACACGGCCCTGCTCACCCATGACGAGCTCGACCACGCCCCCGTCGTCGGCACGCCGTCGGCGGATGCGTTCTGGGAGCCGCTCACGGGCCGCATCGCCGGCGACGCGGGGGAGGAGCTGCGCGAGGCCGCCGCGAGCCGCGTCCGCCGCGGCGACTGGCCGTGGCTGTTCTGGTGCGCGGAGGAGGGCTGCCGCAAGCCGCTCTTCCCGTCCGAGATCCGCTTCGCGGCGCGCCGCGACGACCGCGTCGGCATCGCCGTCGTCTGCTCGGCCTGCGAGCGCGCGTCGCTCAACGTCGTGACCGCCTGGCACCTCGACGTGCCGTTCTTCCACGACCGCGCCGTCGAGGCCAGCGACCGGCCGCTGACGGCGCTCGACGCGGAGCGCTTCAGCGCGGCGCTCGCGGCCGCGCCGCTGCGCGAGCGCGCGCTGCGCTAGCCGGGCTACGCCGTGCGGCGGATGCGCACGGCCGCCGAGGGCGCCGCACGCGCCACGACGACGCGGTCCTTGCCGCGCCGCTTGGCCTCGTAGAGCGCCTCGTCGGCGGCCAGGAAGAGCGCCTTGGAGCTGCCCCCGTCGGCCAGCGCGGCGACGCCGGCCGAGCACGTCACGCGCAGCCCTTCGCCGAAGCGGACGTCGCGCACGCCCTGCACGAAGCGGGCGGCGGCGGCCGTGGCCGAGCGCTCGTCGCCGCGCACGAGCAGCACGAGCTCCTCGCCGCCGTAGCGTGCCGCGACGTCGGAGTCGCGCGCGACCGTGCGCAGGATCTCGCCCGCGCGGCGCAGCACCTCGTTGCCGACGGCATGGCCGTGGCGATCGTTGACCTGCTTGAAGTCGTCGAGGTCGAGCACGACGAGCGCGACCTCGCCGCCGTAGCGGTGCACGCGGCGCAGCTCGACCTCGAGCGCCTCGCCGAAGAACTCCGGCCGGTAGAGGCCCGTCAGCGGGTCGACGAGCGCGCGCTCCTCGAGCCCGCGGCGGTGGGCGTCGGCGAGCGCCGCCGCCAGCGAGGCCGCGCCCGCCGCGGCGAGCAGGGCGACGCGCAGCGCCAGCGGCAACGGCAGCGCCGCAGCGACGGGTGCCAGAAGCAACCCGGCGGGGCGGGCCGCGGCGGCCAGGACGACTGCCGGGGCGAGGAGGATCGGGGTCAGCGGCGGGAACGCGATCGCTGCCACGGCCCCGAGCAGGGTGAGCACGAGCGCGGCGGCGAGAGCGAGCCGGTCACTGCGCAACCGGGCTTCGAGCACGTCGTCCTTGATAGCAGCGCGGTCGGACGGGGAGCCGTCCGTGCGAGCGCGCCGGCGCGCTCGCTGCGCGCGCCTCCGGGGTCCCGCGGGCCACGCTCGCGTGCGCGAGCGGAGCCGGTTCCGGGACGAGCGGGGGCGAGCCCTGCACGCGGGCGCGCCGCCGGGCGCGGCGGAAATCCGCGCAGCTCGAAGGGGGAGATGCGAGATCCCTCGGAAATGGTTCTCAACCCCGGCCTCCGGCTGCCGATAGCTACACCGTATGACGAGCTACCGCTCTGCCCGCTTCGGGCGCTTCGAGATCGACGATGGGGCCGCCCTGCGGTTCCCCGACGGCGTGGCCGGGCTGTCGCATCTCGAGTGGTTCGCGATCCTCAAGCGGCGTGCCGATTCCGTCTTCCTCTGGCTCCAGTCGCTCGACGACGCCGACGTCGCGCTCCCGATCGTGCTGCCGTGGGCGTTCCACTGGGACTACGAGATCGAGCTGCCCGACACGGATCTGCGCTCGCTCGGCGTGAGCAGCGCCGACCAGCTCTCGATCTACTGCCTGGTCGACGTCGGCGACGAGATGCGCTCGGCGACCGTCGACCTCGCGGCGCCGCTCGTGATCAACGACGAGACGCACGTCGCGCGGCAGCTGCGCCACGCGGGCGCCGGCTACTCGAGCCGCGACCCGCTCTTCGGCGACGAGTCGGCCGTGACGCCGGTCTCGATGCGCGAGGAGGCCTCGAGCATGGTCACCGTGCTCGAGCGCCGCGCCGCCTGACGCCGCGGCGGCGGGCGCTCGCTCAGAGCGCGGTGTCGATGCCCATCGCCACGAACAGCAGGGCGAGGTAGAGCAGCGAGTAGAGGAACGTGCGGCGTGCTGCCGCGCGGTCGTCGGGCGTCCGCAGCAGCAGCCGGGCGAGCCAGACGAAGCGCACGCCGAGCACGAGCGCCGCGGCGGCGTAGAACCAGCCGAGCGTGCCGAGCGCGACGGGCACGAGCGACGAGACGACGAGCAGGACGGTGTAGAGCAGCACCTGCTGCGCGGTCACCTTGGAGCCCCGCACGGACGGCAGCATCGGCACGCCGGCGCGGCTGTAGTCCTCCTCGAGCAGCAGCGCGAGCGCCCAGAAGTGGGGCGGCGTCCAGAGGAAGACGATCGCGAACAGCGCCACGGCGGTGGCGCTCACCGAGCCGTGCACGGCGGCCCACGCGGCGAGCGGCGGGACGGCCCCGGCCGCGCCGCCGATGACGATGTTCTGCGGCGTGCGGCGCTTCAGCCAGACGGTGTAGACGAGCACGTAGCAGAGGAAGCCGGCCGCGCCCCAGAGCGCCGCGAGCCAGTGCACCTCGACCGCCAGCAGCCCGACGCCGAGCACCGCCAGCACGACCCCGAGCGCGAGCGCGGCGCGCGGCGCGACGCGGCCGCTCGCGACCGGGCGCTCGCTCGTGCGCTCCATCAGGGCATCGATGTCGCGGTCGTACCAGTGGTTGATCGCGCTCGAGCCGCCGGACACGAGCGCCATGCCGAGCACCGTCCAGAGCGCGAGCTCCGTGCCGGGCCAGCCGTCCGCCGCGAGCGCCAGCGAGCCGATCGTCGTGACGACGATCAGGAGCATGATACGGGGCTTGAGCAGCTCCCAGTAGTCGGACGCCTTGGTGTGGGTTCCG
>DASXXY010000248.1:0-1915 GCA_036502805.1 Gaiellales bacterium
GCGGCAGCCCGTCGACCCGTGCGCCGTCGAGCCAGAGCTCGGACGGGCCGCCGCGGTTCACGACGTGTGCGATGTGCGCGCGGCCGGCGTCCAGCCGGACGTGCTCGACGTCGGCGTCGTCGGCCGTGCGGAACGAGGGCGCGGCGCCGCGCGCGAGGATGGCCAGCCGCGTGAACTGCCCGCCCGCATCGCAGGCACAGGCCACGCTGCCGTCCTCGAGCAGGCGCGCCGACTCGTACGAGACCTCGCCCTCGTGCGGCGTCAGGTGCGTGAGCGAGCCGGTCGCCGGGTCGACCAGGAAGAGGTCGTGGTCGAACGGCGTGTTCATGCGCCAGAGCAGGATCCCGTGCTCGCTCCAGTCGGCGGCCGACGTGATGCCCTGCAGCTCGGCGAGCTCCTGACGGCCGCTGCCGTCGACGCCGACGAGCGCGAGGTCGAAGTCGGTGCCGTTGCGGCCGGTGTGCGTGAAGGCGAGCGTCGAGCCGTCGGGCGAGAGCGCGCCGATCGAGTGGATCGCGCCCGGGTCGTGCGTCAGCGCCAGCTCGCGGCCGCTGGCAGCGTCGATGCACGAGATCGCGTGCCGCTCGTTGCCGCCCGCGTCGCGCGAGAGCACGAGCTGCTCGCGCACGCGGCTGCGCAGGGCGCCGGTGATGCGCTCGTCGCCGAACGTCAGCTGGTCGTGCAGGCCGTCGGCCCGGGCGACGTACAGCTGCATCGTCCCGGTCTGGTCCGACAGGTACGCGAGCTCGCCCGACGGAAGGTGACCGGCGAGGGCGGCTGCGCGGATCCGCAGGTAGGGCTCGATCGTCGCAGCCATCGGCGAGCCAGCCTACACGCGGACGTCGGCAGGACTCGCGGGCCGCCGGCCGAAGCCACCCGGAAGGTACGATGACGAACGTGACCCGCACGAGCTTCGACCCGCACGAGCGGCGCTACGCGCAGCGCATGCACGGGGTGCGCTCGTCCGCGATGCGCGACCTGATGGCGGTCACCGAGCGGCCCGGCATGATCTCGCTCGCCGGCGGCTTCCCCTGGACGGCCGCGTTCCCGCCCGAGCTGCTCGTCGAGCTCGCCGAGCGGGTCGCCCGCGAGGGAACCGCCGAGGCGCTGCAGTACGGGCCGACCGAGGGCCTCGCCGACCTGCGCGAGCGGCTCGCGGCGCGGCTGCGCGCCACGGGCACGCCGACCGAGGCGCCCGACGTCCTGATCACCTCGGGCGGCCAGCAGGCGCTCGACCTGCTCGCGCGCGTGCTGCTCGACCCGGGCGATCGCGTGATCTGCGAGGGCCCGACCTACCCGGGCGCGGTGCCGGTGCTGATGGCCGCGCAGGCCGACGTCGTGCACGTGGGGATCGACCGCGACGGGGTGCGGATCGACGAGCTCGCCGAGGCGCTCGAGCGCTGTGCGCGCGAGGGCCGCCAGGCCAAGCTGATCTACCTGATCCCGACCTTCCAGAACCCGAGCGGCGCCGCCCTCTCACGCGAGCGCCGCGCGGCCGTGCTCGAGCTGGCGGTGCGCTACGACGTGCTGGTCGTCGAGGACGACCCCTACTCGGCGCTGCGCTTCGAGGGGGAGCCGCTGCCGACGCTGCGGAGCATGGATCCCGACGGCCGCGTGATCTACGTCGGGACGCTCTCGAAGGTGCTCTCGCCCGGGCTGCGGATCGGCTTCGTCGTCGCCGACCACGCGATCCTCGCCAAGCTGAACCTGTGCAAGCAGGCCGCCGACCTGTGCAGCTCGACGCTGTCGCAGCGGCTCGCCTGCGTGTTCCTCGACGATCCGCGCGCCCAGGTGCTGCTCGAGACGCAGCGCGACGTCTACCGCGCGCGCCGCGACGCCCTCGCCGGTGCGCTCGCGCGCGAGCTGCCGGCGGGCTCCGACTTCACGGTGCCGGCCGGCGGGCTGTTCCTGTGGG
>DASXXY010000249.1:0-2897 GCA_036502805.1 Gaiellales bacterium
CCTTCCGCGAGAAGCCGCAGGACGCCGTCGCCGACCCCGCGACGCCTGGGCAGGTGCTCGCGTCGATGGGCAACTACGTCTTCACGACCGACGCGCTGATCGAGGCCGTCACGCGCGACGCGCGCAACGAGGAGTCGCGCCACGACCTCGGCGGCGACATCATCCCGATGCTCGTCGAGCGCGGCGAGGCCTACGTCTACGACTTCACGAACAACGAGGTGCCAGGCGACCAGGCGCACGACCGCGGCTACTGGCGCGACGTCGGCACGCTCGACGCCTACCACGACGCGCACATGGACCTGACGTCCGTCACGCCCGCCTTCAGCCTCTACAACGCCGAGTGGCCGATCCTCAGCTGGCCCGACCCGCTGCCGCCCGCGAAGTTCGTGTTCGAGGAGGACGGGCGCACCGGCTCGGCCGTCGACTCGCTCGTGTGCGCCGGCGTGATCGTCTCCGGCGGCCACGTGCGGCGATCGATCCTCTCGCCCGGCGTGCGCGTGCACTCCTACGCCGACGTCGGCTCCTCGGTGCTGCTGCACGGCGTCGACGTCGGGCGCGGCGCCGTCGTGCGCAACGCCATCATCGACAAGCACGTGCAGATTCCGCCCGGCGCGCAGATCGGCGTCGACCTCGAGCGCGACCGCGAGCGCTTCACGGTCTCCCCGGGCGGCGTCGTCGTGGTCGGCAAGGGCCAGAAGGTCGAGCCCAGCTGAAGGTCTCGCTGCTCACGCGCGAGTATCCGCCCGAGGTCTACGGCGGCGCGGGCGTGCACGTCGAGTACCTCGCGCGCGAGCTCGCGCGCCTCGCAGACCTGACCGTGCACTGCTGGGGCGCCGAGCGCGACACCGGCGGCGCGGGCGCGCCGGCCGTGCGCGCCTACCGCCCGTGGGACGCGCTCGCCGGCGGCTCGGCGCACGCCGCCGCGCTCGAGGCCGTCTCGATCGACCTGACGATGGCCGCGGGCGTCGAGGGCAGCGAGATCGTGCACAGCCACACCTGGTACGCGAACCTCGCCGGCCACCTCGCGAAGCTCCTCTACGGCATCCCGCACGTCGCGACGGTGCACAGCCTGGAGCCGATGCGGCCGTGGAAGCAGGAGCAGCTCGGTGGCGGCTACGCCGTCTCGAGCTTCTGCGAGCGCACGGCGCTCGAGGCCGCCGACGCGATCATCGCCGTCTCGCGGGAGCAGGCCCGCGACGTGCTCGCCTGCTACCCCGCCGTCGATCCCGCGCGCGTGAGCGTGATCTACAACGGCATCGACAGCGAGCGCTACCGGCCCGACCCGGCGACGGACGCGCTCGTGCGGCACGGCGTCGCCACGGATCGCCCGCTCGTCGTCTTCGTCGGGCGCATCACACGCCAGAAGGGCGTCACCTACGCGCTCGACGCCGCGCTGCAGTTCGCGCCCGGCGCGCAGTTCGTGCTCTGCGCCGGCGCGCCCGACACGCCCGAGATCGCGGCCGAGATCGAGGCCAAGGTGGAGCGCGTGCGCGCGGCCGGCGGCGACATCGTGTGGATCGCGAGCATGCTGCCACGCGCGGACGTGATCCAGATCCTCAGCCACGCCGCGGTCTTCCTCTGCCCCTCGATCTACGAGCCGCTCGGGATCGTCAACCTCGAGGCGATGGCGTGCGAGACGGCAGTCGTCGCGACGCGCACCGGCGGCATCCCCGAGGTCGTCGAGGACGGCGAGACGGGCCTGCTCGTGCCGTTCGAGCCGCGCGACGACGGCACGCGCGACCCGGTCGATCCCGAGCGCTTCGCGCACGACATCGCGGAGCGCGTGAATGCGCTCCTGGCCGACCCGGCGCGTGCCCGGCGCATGGGCGAGGCGGGGCGGCGGCGGGCGGTCGAGCGCTTCGCCTGGCCGGCGATCGCCGCCGAGACCGCGGCGCTCTACGAGCGCCTGCTGGAGGCCGGGCGCTGACCACCTGGCGCCGGCCCGGGAGCTGCTCGAGCACGCGCTCGGCCGCTCGCGGCTGGTGCTGATGAACGAGGCCCACTCGGGGTTCGCCCGCTGCGTGCGGACTCGCGTCCTCGGCCGTGCGCTGCTGCCCGTGGCGCATGCGGGCGGCGTGCGTCATCTGGCGATGGAGGCGCTCTGGGATCGCGACGTCGCGTCGCGGGCGAACGCGTCGCGGACGCTCGAGCGGGGCCTCGACGGCTATCTCGGGCAGCCCGAGATGATCGCGTTCGTCGACGCCGCGCTGGCGCTCGGCTGGACGCTGCACGGCTACGAGGCGGACGTCGAGGTCCTGCGCGCGCCGGGGCAGGAGAGCAACGAGGCGGTGAACCGCCGCGAGGATGCGCAGGCGCGCAACCTCGGCGCGATCGTCGACGGGCTGCCGGTCTCGGCGAAGGTGCTCGGCTGGTGCGGGAACGGCCATCTCTCGCGCCACGCGATGACGGCGAGCATGCGCGGCGAGACCGTGACGTGGACGCCGATGGGCAGCCTCGTCGCGGGCTACTGCGGGGTCGAGCCGTTCTCGCTCGACCAGACGGTCACGGTCGACTTCGGCGGGCGCGAGCTCGGGTGGCTGCGCGGCTACGAGGAGCTGCTGCGCGGCCTCGGCGGCAGCGCGGGCTGTCTCGCAGGCGATCAGCCCGAGGAGCTCGCGTGGCTCGGCGACGGCGCGGACGCCTACGTGCTCTCACTCGACAACGAGCTCACGCAGGAGCGGGGCGAGAGCACCTAGACGGTTCGCGGCGGGCTGACCGAGCACGATCCCCGCGCGGGCGTCCGCCCGCCTCGTCAGACGCGGGGCGCGCGCGGCCGAGCGGTGATCGTGCGTCCGGCCGCGTCGGTGAAGACGGGTTTCTCGGGGGTGCCGGTGGTGTGGATGTGGCGGTCGTGGAGGTGTTTGTGGTGGCGTGAGCAGAGCAGGAGGAGATTTTCG
>DASXXY010000250.1:0-4353 GCA_036502805.1 Gaiellales bacterium
TCGCGCACGAGCTCGGGCACCACGCGCACGGCGATCTCTGGCGCCTCACGGCCGCGTCCGCGCTGACGACGGTCGCGACGCTCGCCGCGACCGCGTACGCGCTCGTGCACCTGCCGGGCGCGTTCACGCACCGCGGCGACGGCGCGTTCGCGCTGCTGCCGGCGCTGCTCGTCTGCACGGCCGTCGCCCAGATCGCGACGGCGGTCGCGACGGGCGCGTACAGTCGCCGGCGCGAGCGTGCGGCCGATGCCTACGGCGTCGCGCTGATCGGCGACGGCGAGCCGTTCGCACGCGCGCTCGAGCACCTCTGCGCGACGAACCTGGCCGAGCTGCGACCGCCGCGCCACCAGCAGTGGCTGGGCGCGAGCCACCCCCGTCCGTACGAGCGCATCGCACGTGCGCGATCGCCGCGGAAGGAGAATCCCATCTCCGGGGCGAACGGAGCGCTGTGAATGCAGTGCTCGACAGCATCGGGCGCGACTATGCCCGGGCGGATCCGTCTCGGGCGGAAGGGAAACGGGGAATCGGCGTGGCGCGAGTCCTGGCGCTAGCGAACCAGAAGGGCGGGGTCGCCAAGACGACCAGCACGGTCAACCTCGCCGCCGCCCTGGCCGAGCGGGGCCGCCGTGTCCTGATCGTCGACCTGGACCCGCAGTCCAACCTCACGATGTCTCAGGGGTTCGACCCGGAGAAGCTCGAGGAGTCGATGTTCGACGTCCTCGTGCAGCGCATGCCGATCGAGAAGATCATCAAGCATGCCGAGGTCGACATCGCCGTCGCCTCGATCGAGCTGGCCGGCGCGGAGCTCGCGCTGGCCTCGATGATCGGCCGCGAGCGCGCGCTCGAGAAGGCGCTGCTCCCCGTGCAGGGCGACTACGACGAGATCCTCATCGACACGCCGCCGTCGCTCGGCCTGATCACCGTCAACGCGCTCACCGCGTCCGACGGCGTGATCGTGCCCGTGCAGTGCGAGTACCTCTCGCTGCGCGGCCTCGTCCAGCTCGAGCACACGCTTTCTGCTATTCGTGAGAACCTCAATCCCCGCGTCAGGATCATCGGCATCCTGCCGACCATGTACGACGCCCGCTCGCTGCACGTGCGAGAGGCCGTCGAGATCCTCGAGGAGAACTTCGGTGATCTCGTGTTCAGGACACGCATCCGCAAGACGATCCGTTACGCCGAAGCGCCGGTGAAGGGGATGTCGGTGCTCCGCTACGAACCCAAGGGCCTGGCGGCCGAGGCTTACCGGTCGCTCGCCGAGGAGGTGCTCGAGCGTGAGCAAACGTAGAGCAAGCATGCGCGAGGGGCCGCTCGCGGACCTCTTCCGCCAGACCGAAGGCGCAGAGCCGACGACGCCGAACGCGCCGATCGCCGACGCGCCCACGGCCGAGCCGGTGGCGCCGCTGCCGGAGCCCGTGGCCGCGAAGCCGCGGAAGCCCGAGCAGCCCGCTGAGCGCGCGACTCCGGCGACCGAGCCGGACGAGCCGCCGCGCCTGCGCGCCGTGCCCGATCCCGGCGATCCGGGCGACGCCGGCGACGGCGCCCCCGCGCTGCCCGGCTCGCTGCGCGCTCGCGGCGAGGCGTCCGCCTACCTCGCGTCCATCCGCGTCGTCGGCGTGGGCGGTGGCGGCCTCAACGCGCTCCAGCGCATGATCGACGCCGACATCCATGGCGTCGAGTTCGTGGCCGTCAACACGGATGCCCAGCAGCTCGCCGGCTCCGACGCCAACGTCAAGCTGCAGATCGGCCGCGAGCTCACGAGCGGGCTCGGCTCCGGCGCCGACTCCGACATCGGCCGCAAGGCCGCCGAGGACTCGATCGACCGCCTGCGCCAGGTGCTGCGCGGCTCCGATCTCGTGTTCGTGACCGCCGGCGAGGGCGGCGGCACCGGCACCGGCGCCGCACCCGTGATCGCCAGGGCCGCGCGCGAGCTCGGCGCGCTGACGGTCGGCATCGTCACGATGCCGTTCGGCTTCGAGGGCAAGCGCCGCAGCGAGGCCGCCCAGCAGGGCCTCGAGACGCTCCAGGAGAGCGTCGACACGCTGATCGTCGTGCCCAACGACCGCTTGCTCGAGGTGCTCGAGCGCGGCGTCTCGATGGTCGACGCGTTCCGCATGGCCGACGACGTGCTGCGCCAGGGCGTGCAGGGCATCTGCGACCTGATCACGCGGCCCGGCGTCATCAACCTCGACTTCGCCGACGTGCGCACGGTCATGCAGCAGTCCGGCTCGGCGCTCATGGGCATCGGCATGGCGACCGGCCCGGCGCGTGGCCGCGAGGCCGCCCGCCGCGCGCTCGACTCGCCGCTGATCGGCCAGCGCATCCGCGGCGCGACCGGCGTGCTGCTCTCGATCATGGGCCCGGCCGACCTCACGCTCCAGGAGGTCACGGAGGCCGCGGAGTCCGTGCGCGAGGCCGCCGACGGCCAGGCCAACATCATCTTCGGCACGTCCGTCGACGAGACGCTCGGCGACCAGCTGTGGGTGACCGTGATCGCGACCGGGTTCGAGCGCCGTGCGGGCTCGCGGCCGAGCGAGCCCGAGCGCCCGCGCAACCGCTCGCCGCTGCGCGAGCTCGAGGACGACGACGACCTCGACGTCCCGTCCTTCCTGCGCCGGTAGGCGCGATCTGACAACCGTGCGGGGCGCCATCGCCGCGGGGCATCCGGTCACCGCAGCCGTGGGGGCCGAGGTGCTGCGCGCCGGCGGCTCGGCCGTCGACGCCTGCGTGGCCGCGGCGTTCGCGTCGTGGGTCGCCGAGCCGGCCCTGACCGGCCCCGGCGGCGGAGGCTTCCTCGTCGCCTACGACGCGGCGCGCCGGCGCCCGCTCGCCTTCGACTGCTTCGTCGCCGTCCCCGGCTCCGGCCACGTCGGCGCGGTCGCGGAGCTCGAGCCCTACGTCGTCGACTTCGGCACCGGCCAGCAGGTGTTCCTCGTCGGCCCGGGCTCGTGCGCCGTGCCGGGCGTGACGGCCGGGCTCGAGCGGGCGCACCGCCGCCTCGGCCGCCTGCCGTGGGCCGAGCTCACGCGCCCGGCGGTCGCGCTCGCGCGCACGGGCGTGGAGCTGACGCCGGCCCACGCCGACGTCATCGCGCTGCTCGAGGGCTTCCTGGGCTCGTCCCCCGAGGGCGCGCGCATCTTCGGGCCCGCCGGCGCGCCCAAGGCCGCCGGCGAGCTGACCGCCAACCCGCCGCTCGGCGACACGCTCGAGCGCATCGGCGCGCACGGCGCGCGCGAGCTCGCCGACGGCGAGACCGCGCACGCCATCGCCGCCCATCAACGCGAGACCGGCGGCTCGCTGACGCTCGCCGATCTCGCCGCCTACCGCGCGCTCCGCCGCCGCCCGCTGCTCCTGCCCTACCGCGAGCGCACGTTCGTCACGAACCCGCCGCCGTCGTCGGGCGGGACGCTGATCGCACACGCGCTCGCCGTGCTCGCCGCAGGGCCGCCGCTCACGGGCGTCCTGACACCCGCCGGCGTCGCGCGCGTCGCGGCGGCTCTGCGCTCCGCGAACGCGCAGCGGACGCCCGCCTTCGAGCGCGCGCTCTACCGCGGCGGGGCGGCGCGGCGGGTGCTCGCGGCGGTCGGCGAAGCGCCTGCGCCACGCGCCGACGGCGTGACGTCACGCTCCGGCAGCCCCTGGACGACCCACATCAGCGTGCTCGACGGCGACGGCAACGCGGCCTCGCTGACCTGCTCGACGGGCTGCGGCTCGGGCGTCGTCGTGCCTGGCACGGGCGTGCATCTCAACAACATGCTCGGCGAGACGGATCTCGCCGTCGCGTCGCTGCGGCTCGCGCCCGGCATGCGGTTGACGAGCATGATGGCGCCGTCGCTCGTGCTCCGGGACGGCGCCGTCGAGCTCGTCGTGGGCTCCTCCGGGTCGGCGCGCATCCGCTCGGCGATCGTGCAGGTCGTCGTCGCGGCGCTCGATCTCGGGCTGCCGCTGCAGGCGGCCGTCGAGCTCGCCCGCGTGCATCCGGAGGCCGACGTCCTGGACTGCGAGGGCGGCGTTCCGAGCGCGACGCTCGACGCGCTCGAGGCGGCCGGCGAGCGGGTCGTGCGCTGGCCGGGGCGCAACATCTACTTCGGCGGCGCGCAGGTCGTCGCGCACGGCGAGCACGGCTTCGAGGCGGCGGGCGACCCGCGCCGCGGGGGCGCGGGGATCGTCGTCGGCGGCTGACGCGCGCCGTGGCGGCGAGGTGGGGAGCGGACGCCCGGACTGTCTAAGAAGCCGTTGCGATAAACGTACGCGCCTGTTCGAGGCATCCGTGCGTCCGCTCAACCCTCCGGACGCTCCGGCTCGACCCCCGGACTGCGGTCGGATCGGCTTCCGGGCTTGAGGGGCCGGCTG
>DASXXY010000251.1:0-8609 GCA_036502805.1 Gaiellales bacterium
CCTCGTAGACCGCCAGGCAGCGCTCGGGGGCGACGTTCGCGATCGCGAGGATGCCGCCGGCACCGCCCGCGAGCGTCACGAGCGAGAGCAGCGTCGGCGTGCCGCACCAGGCCGCGAACCCCGGCGGGCAGCGGTCGAGGATCTGCAGGAAGCGCCCGACCTCCTCGCCCGACTCCTTGACGCCGCTGACGACGCCCTCGTCGGCGAGCGTGCGCAGCACGTCGAGCGGCCATTGCGAGCCGGCCATCGCGGGCATCGTGTACGCGATCAGCGGCAGGCCGCCGGCCGCGCCGTGGACGGCGCGCGCGAGTCCCGTCAGCTCGGCCGGCCCGACCCGGTTGTAGTACGGCGTGATCAGCATCACGGCGGCCGCGCCGCTTGCGGCGGCGTGCTCGGCGAGCGCGACGGCATCGCGCTGGGCCGGCGCGCCGACCTGCGTCAGCACCGGCGTGCCCGGGCAGGCCTCGAGCACGGCCTCGAGCAGCGCGCGGCGCTCGGCGGGCGTGTGGAGGTGGAACTCGCCGGTCGATCCCGCGAGGACGAGCCCGTGGACGCCGCGGTCGGCGAGCAGCCGGCCGAACGCCGCCGTCGCCGCGACGTCGACGTTCTCGTCGTCGTCGTAGAGCGTGAGCAGCGGGACGTGCACTCCAGGCGGCGGCATCGGCATGCGGCCCAGGATACCGTTGACGACGTGAGCGCCTCCGCCGTCGCCGCCCCGAGCCTGCGCCGATCGCTCCGCCCGCTCGGACTGCTCACGAGTGGCCACATGGTGACCGACCTGGCGCAGGGCAGCGTGCCCGCGCTGCTGCCGTTCCTGCGCACCGAGCTGCACCTCTCGTACACGCGCACGGCCGCGATCATGCTCGCCGCGACGGTCGCGTCGTCCGTCGTCCAGCCGGTCTTCGGGCACCTCTTCGACACGCGCCGCGGCGAGTGGCTGCTCGTCGTCGGCCCGGCCATCGCCGGCCTCGGCATCGGCGCCCTGGCCTTCGCGCACTCGTTCGCGGTCGCGCTCGTCTGCGTGCTCACGTCGAGCATCGGCGTCGCCGGCTTCCACCCCGAGGCGAGCAAGTTCGCGGCCTGGCTGTCGGGCGCGCGGCGCTCCACGGCGATGTCGGTGTTCTCGGTCGGCGGCAACCTCGGCGTGGCGCTCGGCCCGCTGCTGGCGGGCCTGATCGCGTCGCAGCTCGGGCTCGGCGGCATCTGGCTGCTAGCGATCCCGGGCCTCGCGGTGGCGTGCGTGCAGCTCGCCGGGCTCTCGGCGCTCGGCGGCGCCACGGCCCATGCGCGCGTCGCGACCGCGCGCGCCGGGCGCGACCGCTGGAACGCCATGGGCCTCTTGCTCGTCGCGCTCGCCGTGCGCGGCTACGTGCACTTCGGCCTGCTCACCTTCATCCCCCTGCTCGAGCACGACGCGCGCCACAACAGCCGCGCCTACGGCTCGCGCGTGCTCGCCCTGATGCTCTTCGCGGGCGCGCTCGGGACGCTCGTCGCCGGCCCGCTCGCCGACCGCTTCGGGCGCCGCCGGATGCTCACGCTGAGCTTCCTCGCGGGCCCGCCGGGCATCGCGCTGTACCTGGCCGACGGGGGCCTGCTCGGCCTCGCCGGGATCGCGTTCGCCGGCGCCGGCATCATCTCGACGTTCGGCATCACGATCGTGCTCTCGCAGGAGTACCTGCCCACGCGGCTGTCGACCGCGGCCGGGCTCTCGATCGGGCTCTCGATCGGGCTCGGGGGCATCGCCTCGTTCGGCATCGGCACGCTCGCAGACGCCGTCGGCATCGTCGACGCGATGTGGACGGTGCCCGTCGCCGCGCTGCTCGGCGCGGGCCTGTGCGCGCTCCTGCCGGCCCCCGACGCCGCACCGCGCGGGACCTGAGTGGGTGTCGCGGAGCAGACGACCGCGCGGGACGACGTCCTCGACCTGCTCGGCCGCACGCGCTTCGACCTGCTCGTGATCGGCGGGGGGATCGTCGGCTGCGCCGTCGCGTGGCTCGGCGCGCGCGCCGGGCTGAGCGTCGCGCTGGTCGAGCGCGGCGACCTCGCGGGGGAGACCTCGAGCGCGTCCTCGAAGCTGATCCACGGCGGTCTGCGCTACCTGCAGATGGGCGACATCGGGCTCGTGCGCGAGGCGCACGCCGAGCGCCACGCGCTCGCGCGCACCGTCGCACCGCACCTCGTGCGGCCGCGCGCGTTCCTCGTCCCCGTCTACCGCGGCGGGCCCGTGCGCGCGACGACGCTGCGCGCCGGGCTCGTGCTCTACGGCGGACTCGGGCGCTTCGCCGACGGCGGCGGCAGCCTGCTGCGCCCGCGCGCGGCGCGCGCGCTCGTGCCGCCGCTGCGCACGACGGGCCTGCGCTCGGCCGGCCGCTACGTCGACCACGAGACGAACGACGCCCGGCTGACGATCGCGGTCGCACGCGCCGCCGCGCGCGCCGGCGCCGCCATCGCGACGCGCGTCGAGGTGACGGCGCTGCGCCGGTCCGGCGGGCGCATCGCGGGCGCCGAGTGCCGCGACGCGATCGGCGGCGGGACGATCGGGATCGACGCGACCTGCGTCGTCAACGCCACCGGCCCGTGGGTCGACGAGATCAGGCGCATGGCCGATCCGGCGGCGCCGCGCTCGCTGCGCTTCGCCAAGGGCGCGCACGTGGTCGTGCGGCTGGACGAGCCGTGGGACGCCGCGCTGACGACGCCGCTCGCCGGCGGGCGGGTGCAGTTCGCGAACCCCTGGGAGGGCGCCCTGCTCGTGGGCACGACGGACGAGCCGTACGAGGGCGATCCCTCCGCGCTCACGGCGAGCGAGGCCGACATCGCGCAGATCGTGCGCGAGTCGCGCGCCTCGATCGAGCCGGGCGTCGTCGAGCACGACCGCATCCTCTCGAGCTTCGCGGGCGTGCGCGTGCTGCCGCAGGGCGAGGGGGAGACGCCCTCGGCGCGCCGCGAGACGGTCTACGAGCGCGGGGCGGAGGGCCTGCTCTCGATCGCCGGCGGCAAGTACACGACGTTCCGGCGCATCGCGCTCGACGCCCTCGAGCGGCTGCGCGGCGACCTCGGGCTGCGCGCGCTCGACCGCTCGCCGGCGCCGGTTCCGGGCGCTGCGGAGCCGGAGGGCGTCGTCGAGCGCCTGCTGCGCGAGCACCCTGCGCTGAGCGCCGCGAGCGCGCGGCACCTCGCGCGCTTCCACGGCAGCGACGCGCTCGAGCTGCTCGTGCCGGCGCGGGCGGACCCGGCGCTGCTCGAGCCGCTCGCCTCGGGCGCGCCCGAGGTGGCGGCGCAGGTGCGCTGGGCGCGCGATCGCGAGTGGGCGCTGAGCGCGGACGACGTGCTGGCGCGCCGCACGACGCTCGCGGCGCTCGGCCGCGGCGAGGCCGCCCGCACGCGGGTCGAGGAGCTGCTGCGATGACGCCCCGCTACGTCGCCGCGCTCGACCAGGGCACCACGAGCACGCGCTGCGTGCTCTTCGACCGCGCCGGGCGCGCGGTCGCGAGCGCGCAGCATCCGCACCGCCAGATCACGCCGCGGCCGGGCTGGGTCGAGCACGACGCCGATGAGCTGCTCGCGCGCTCGCGCACGTGCATCGGCGAGGCGCTCGCGAGCGCCGGCGCGAGCGCCGGCGACGTGGCGGCGATCGGCATCGCGAACCAGCGCGAGACGGTCGTGCTGTGGGAGCGCGAGACGGGCCGGCCGCTCGCGAACGCGATCGTCTGGCAGGACGCCCGCAGCGCGGACCGCGTGGCGGCGCTCGGCGACCTCGACCGCTTCCGCGCGCAGACCGGCCTGCCGCTCGCGACGTACTTCTCGGGGCCCAAGCTCGCGTGGCTGCTCGACGAGCTGCCGGGCGCGCGCGCGAGGGCCGAGGCGGGCGAGCTCGCGGCCGGGACGGTCGACAGCTGGCTCGCGTGGCACCTCGCCGGCGTCCACGTCACCGACGTGACGAACGCGAGCCGCACGCTGCTGATGGATCTCGCGACGCTCGACTGGGACGACGGCCTGCTCGACGCGATCGGCGTGCCGCGCGCGCTGCTGGCGGAGATCGGCCCCTCGAGCGGCGTCGTCGGCGAGCTCGGGGGCATGCCGCTCGCCGCGCTGCTCGGCGACCAGCAGTCGGCGCTCTTCGGCCAGTGCTGCTTCGCAGCCGGCGAGGCCAAGTGCACCTACGGCACGGGCAACTTCCTGCTCCTCAACACCGGCGAGCGCGCCGTCTCCTCGGCGCACGGGCTGATCACCGGCGTCGCCTACCGCCTCGGCGACGGCCCGCCGGCGTACATGCTCGAGGGTGCCGTCGCCGTGACCGGCGCGCTCGTGCAGTGGCTGCGCGACAACCTCGGCGTGATCGCGAGCGCGGCGGAGGTGGAGGAGCTCGCCGCGAGCGTCGAGAGCAGCGACGGCTGCGTGATCGTGCCGGCGTTCTCGGGCCTCTACGCACCGCGCTGGCGCCCCGACGCGCGCGGCGTGATCTGCGGGCTGACGCAGTTCCACACGAAGGCGCACCTCGCGCGGGCAGCGCTCGAGGCGACCGCCTACGCGACGCGCGAGCTCGTCGAGGCGATGACCGCCGACGCGGGCGTCGCGTTGCCCGACCTGCGGGTCGACGGCGGCATGACCGCGAACGACCTCCTGCTGCAGATCCAGGCCGACGTGCTCGGCCTGCCGGTCGTGCGACCGGGAACGATCGAGACGACCGTCCTCGGGGCCGCATACGCGGCCGGCCTCGCCGTCGGCTTCTGGGAGTCCCTGGAGGAGCTGGGAGCCATCGAGCGCGGCGAGCGCTCGTGGCTGCCGCGCACGACCGAGGACGACCGCGCGCGCGCTGCGGCGCGCTGGGCTGCCGCCGTGGAGCGATCGCTCGGCTGGGCCTGACCCTGAGGGGCCAGCGTGGTGTGTGCCGCGCGCGTCGCTCGACCGTTTGCCCGCGGCGCGCGTGCGGTGGGACGCTCGAGGCCTGCCTCGACGTCCCAGGAGCGGGACGCGCGGGGCCTGGCCCTGGACGTCCCAGACTGGGACGGTTCACGGCCCGGGCCGGATCTGGGATTCCGCTTTCGACAGGTTGGTCGTACGGAGTCGTTGTCGCGGTAGATTGCGCCGACCGGGGCCGCTGCCTCGTGTGTCGAGACGAGGAAGGTACGACGTGAGCGAGAGCGAGAACCCGGTAATCCCGAGCCCCACGCCGACGGCGGGCCGGCCGAGGACGAACCAGGACTGGTGGCCGAACCAGCTCGACCTGAGCGTTCTCCATGCGCACGCCTCGCTCTCGAATCCGCTCGGCGAGGACTTCGACTACCGCACGGCGTTCGAGGGCTTGGACGTCGAGGCGCTGAGGCAGGATCTCGTCGCGCTCATGACGAGCTCGCAGGACTGGTGGCCGGCCGACTTCGGGCATTACGGCGGCCTCTTCATCCGCATGTCGTGGCACGCCGCGGGCACGTACCGCACGGCCGACGGCCGGGGCGGCGGCGGCCAGGGCGCCCAGCGCTTCGCGCCGCTCAACAGCTGGCCCGACAACGCGAACATCGACAAGGCGCGCCGGCTGCTCTGGCCGATCAAGCAGAAGTACGGCCAGAAGATCTCGTGGGCCGACCTGCTCGTCTACACGGGCAACGTCGCGCTGGAGTCCATGGGGTTCAAGACGTTCGGCTTCGGCTTCGGCCGCCCGGACATCTGGGAGCCCGAGGAGGTCTTCTGGGGCCCGGAGGACGAGTGGCTCGGCGACGAGCGCTACAGCGGCGAGCGCCAGCTGTCGGGCTCGCTCGGCGCGGTGCAGATGGGCCTCATCTACGTGAACCCGGAGGGGCCGAACGGGACCCCGGACCCGCTCGCCGCCGCGCACGACATCCGTGAGACGTTCAAGCGCATGGCGATGAACGACGAGGAGACGGTGGCCCTGATCGCCGGCGGGCACTCGTTCGGCAAGACCCACGGCGCCGGCCCGGCCGATCACGTCGGCCCCGAGCCGGAGGCGGCGCCGGTCGAGCAGCAGGGCCTCGGCTGGAAGAGCGGCCACGGCAGCGGCACGGGCCGGGACGCGATCACGAGCGGGCTCGAGGTCACGTGGACGTCGACGCCGACGAAGTGGAGCCACCAGTTCTTCGAGCGGCTGTTCGGCCACGAGTGGGAGCTCACCGAGAGCCCCGCCGGCGCGAAGCAGTGGCAGGCGAAGGGCGACGACGCCGCGAACACGATCCCGGATCCCGCGGATGGCTCCCTCAGCCGCCGGCCGGCGATGCTCACGACCGACCTGGCGCTGCGCTTCGACCCGGTCTACGAGCAGATCTCCCGGCGCTTCCTCGAGAGCCCCGAGGAGTTCGCGGAGGCCTTCGCGAAGGCCTGGTACAAGCTGCTCCACCGCGACATGGGCCCGATCTCGCGCTATCTCGGGCCGTGGATCCCGGAGCCTCAGATCTGGCAGGACCCCGTTCCCGCAGTCGACCATGAGCTGATCGACGCCGCGGACGTCGCGGCGCTCAAGGGGACGATCCTCGCCTCGGGCCTGTCGCTCTCGCGGCTGGTCGCGACGGCCTGGTCGTCGGCCGCGTCGTTCCGCAGCACCGACATGCGCGGCGGCGCGAACGGCGCGCGCATCCGCCTCGCGCCGCAGAAGGACTGGGCCGTCAACGAGCCGGCGGAGCTCGCAGCCGCGCTCGGGACGCTCGGGCGGGTCCAGGCCGAGTTCAACACGGCGCAGGCGGGTGCGAAGAGGGTTTCGATCGCCGATGTGATCGTCCTCGGCGGCTCCGCGGCCGTCGAGCAGGCGGCGAAGGCCGCCGGCCACGACGTAGCCGTCCCGTTCACGCCGGGTCGGACGGACGCGTCGCCGGAGCAGACGGACGTCGAGTCGTTCGCCGAGCTCGAGCCGACGCTCGACGGGTTCCGCAACTACGCCCTCGCCGGCGCTTCGATGCCACTCGAGCACGGGCTGCTCGAGCGGGCGTACATGCTGAACCTGACGGCGCCGGAGACGACCGCCCTGGTCGGCGGCCTGCGAGCGCTGAACGCGAACAGCGGCGAGTCGCAGCATGGCGTCTTCACCGACCGGCCCGGAACGCTGACGACCGACTTCTTCGTCAACGTGCTCGACGCGCGCACGGAGTGGGTGGGCGCGGGTGACGTCTACGAAGGGCGCGATCGCGCGACGGACGAGCTGCGCTGGACGGCCACCGCCGTTGACCTCGTCTTCGGCTCGCACTCCCAGCTGCGAGCGCTCGCCGAGGTCTACGCGTCCGACGACGCGAAGGAGACGTTCGTGCGCGACTTCGTCGCCGCCTGGGTCAAGGTGATGAACCTCGACCGCTTCGATCTCACGTGAGCGAACGCGGAGGCGAGGCGCGCTGAAGCGGCGGCCGCCGGCCGTCGTGAGACGGCGTCGCGTTCTGCGCAAGGCGCTCATCCGCCGGTTGCTACCGTGTGGTGGGACGGGCACCCGTCCCACCACACAGTGAGAAATTGACCGGTGGAGATGGCGGCATGAGCGGTGACAGCAGCGTGCGCGAGCTACGTGCAACGGGCCTGCAGGGCGTCTCGCTCGGCGAGACGGAGATCGCGCTCGTGGACGGCGAGAACGGTCGCCTCGTCTACCGGGGCCATGACGCCGAGCGGCTTGCGCACGAGAGCACCTTCGAGGCCACGGCGTACCTGCTCTGGAACGGCCGCCTACCCGACGACGACGAGCTCGCCGAGCTGCGGGAGCGCGCCGTCTCCGCGATGGTCGTGCCGCCCGAGGTGCATGCGGCGATCCGCTCGCTCGGCACGGTCGCTCCGCCCATGGACGTCCTCCGCAGCGGCCTCTCGGTGTGGGGCGCGCTGCGCGGCCGCGACGAGGGCGGCGACAGCGAGGACGCGCTCTGGGCGCTCGCCGCGATGCCGGCGATCGTGGCCGACTACGCGCGCCTGCGCACGGGCGCCGCGATCGTGGATCCCGATCCCGGCCTCGGGATCGTCGAGAACTACCTGCTCAAGCTCAGCGGCGAGCGGCCCGACGCCGCCCAGGCGCGCGCGCTCGACGCCTACTTCATCCTCGCGGCGGAGCACGGCATGAACGCCTCGACGTTCACGGCGCGCGTGATCGTCTCGACGCTCTCCGACCTGGCCTCCGGCCTCGTCGGCGCCGTCGGCGCGCTCAAGGGCCCGCTGCACGGCGGCGCGCCGAGCCACGTCTCGCACATGATCGACGAGATCGGCACGGCCGAGAACGCCGAGCCCTGGCTGCGGGCGAAGCTCGACGCGGGCTAGGTGCTGATGGGCTTCGGCCACCGCGTCTACCGCACCTACGACCCGCGCGCCCGCGCGCTCGGCGAGGTCGCGGCCGGGCTCGCCGGCGAGAACGAGCGGCTGGCGCTCGCGCGCCACGTCGAGGAGACGGCGCTCCGCCTGCTCGACGAGTACAAGCCCGGCCGCAAGCTGTACACGAACGTCGAGTACTACGCGGCCGTCGTGCTCGGCGGCATCGACCTGCCGCCCGATCTCTACCCCTCGACGTTCGCCGCCGCGCGCACGGCCGGCTGGACGGCGCACATCCTGGAGCAGCTGCAGCACAACCGCCTGATCCGCCCGAGCGTCGACTACGTCGGGCCGATGCCCGACGCCTGACCGGCGCAACACGAGGGGTCAGG
>DASXXY010000252.1:0-7070 GCA_036502805.1 Gaiellales bacterium
CACGGCGCGCCGGCCGGCCTGCCGGACGCCGTGCGCGACGCCTGCGCCGAGGCGGGCGTGAGCCTGCGCGCGCTGCTGCCGGGCGATCGCACGCTCGAGGACGCCGTGATCGGGGCGATCGCGTGAGCGCGCGTCTCGAGGACACCCGCTACGCCCGCTACGAGGGCGTGCGCAGGGCGCCCTGGCTCGCCGTCGTCTCGCTCGCGCGCTGGAGCGCGTTCGGCGCGCTCGGCGCACGCAAGAGCTGGCGCGCGAAGTTCCTGCCCGTGACGCTCACGCTGATCGCGCTGCTGCCCGCGTTCGCGGTGCTCGCGATCCGCGCGATCGTCGGACAGCGCTTCCAGAACCGCTTCCCCGAGCTGATCCCGTACCGCCAGTACCTGACCGAGATCGGCCTCGACGTGACGATCTTCGCCGCCATCCTGTGCCCCGAGCTGCTCTGCCCTGACCGCCGCGACAACGTGCTCTCGCTCTACCTCTCGACGGCGGTCGGGCGCCTCACGTACGTCGTCGGCAAGCTCGCGGCCGCGGTCGTGCCGCTGCTCGCGCTCACGCTCCTGCCGGTGCTGCTCCTGTTCGTCGGCAACACGTTCTTCGCGGACTCGGCGCTCGGCTACCTCGGCGACCACTGGGCCGACGTCTTCCGGATCATCGCCGCGGGGCTCCTGCTCGCCCTCTACGTGAGTCTCGTCGGGCTCGCGATCGCGTCGTTCACGAGCCGACGGGCGTTCGCGCTCGGCACCTACGCCGGGCTGATGCTGATCCCGACGTTCATCGGCGCCTCCCTGACGAACGGTGCGGGCGTGGACAAGCACGTTCAGCTGATCGAGCTCGGGCGGCTGCCCGTGGCCGCCGCGCGCTCGCTCTACGGCGGCGATCAGGAAACGGAGTTCGCGCTGCGCGGCTGGTGGTGGTGGCTCGCGTGCGGCATCGTCATGAGCATCTCGGCGGGCTGCCTGTGGTGGCGCTACCGGAGGGCCGACGCCTGACGCTCTCGTTCGCAGGCGTCTCCAAGTGGTACGGCGACACCGTCGCGCTGGCCGAGGTCTCGTTCGAGCTCGAGCCCGGCGTGACCGGGCTGCTCGGCCACAACGGCGCCGGCAAGTCGACCGCGCTCGCGCTCTGTGCCGGCTTCGCCGACCCCAGCACCGGGACGGTGCGCGTGCTCGGCCACGACCCGCGACGCGAGCCCGAGGTCTACCGGCGCATCGGCATCGTGCACGATCGCGACGGGCTCTGGCCGTTCCTCACGGCGCGCGAGCTCGTCGAGATGATGGCGACGCTGCGCGACGTCGCTGACCCGGCCGCCGCGGCGGCCGAGGCGATCGCGAGCGTCGGCCTCGAGGATGCCGCCGAACGCAGGGTCGGCGGCTTCTCGAAGGGCATGCGGCAGCGTGTCAAGCTCGCGCAGGCGCTCGTGCACTCGCCCGAGCTACTGCTGCTCGACGAGCCGCTGAACGGCCTCGATCCGGTGCAGCGCCGCCACGTCGTCGAGCTGATCCGCCGGCTCGGGACGGAGGGGCGCACGGTGCTCGTCTCGTCGCACGTGCTGCACGAGGTCGAGCGCATGGCGCCGCGCGTCGTGGTGCTCGTGAACGGCCGCCTCGTCGCCGAGGGCGAGACGGGCGCGATCCGCGACCTCATCCGCGACCGGCCCCGCACGCTGCGCATCGCCGCGGGCAGCTCGGCCCAGGCGCTCGCGCGCGAGCTCGTGGGCGAGGGCCTCGCGAGCGGCATCCGGCTGGACGGCGGGACGCTCGTCGTCGAGACGGCGGACGTCGACGCGCTCGGGCGCCGGCTGATGCCGCTGGCCAGGGACCTCGGCGCCACGCTCGACAAGGTCGAGCCGCTCGGCGACGATCTCGAGAGCGTCTACACCTACCTCACCGACCACGCGCGCGGCCGGGGCCGCTGAGTGAACGGCGTGCTCTTCCGGCTCGCGCTGCGCAGGCTGCTGTTCCGGCGGCGCTCGGTGCTGCTCGGCCTCGCCCCGCTGCTCGCGGCGCTCGTCGCGCTGATCGACGTCGCTCAGGGCACGACCGGCGCCGACGCGCTCGCCTCGCTCATGGAGCAGCTCTTCCTGCCGCTCGTGCTGCCGTTCATCGGCCTCGTGATCGGCTCGAGCGCGCTCGGCGAGGAGCGCGACGACGCCACCATCCTGTACCTCGCCTCGACGCCCCTGCCGCGGCTCGCGATCGCACTGCCGGCGATCGCGGCGGCGGCGCTGACGACGGCCGTGCTGTGCCTGCCCGGGCTTGTGCTGACGATCCTGCTCGCGACCGGCGACGACCTCGGCGCCGGCAACGCCGCCTGGGCGCTCGCCTCGGTGCTGGCCGGGGCGATCACCTACGCGGCGGTCTTCGGCGCGCTCTCGCTGCGCGTCAAGCGGCCCGTCGTGATCGGGCTGATCTACGTGCTCTTCTGGGAGGGCTCGATCGCGACGTTCGCGCCGAGCGCGCGCTGGCTCTCGCTCGGCGCCTACGGCCGCGCGGTCGTGGCCGGCGGGCTGCCCTCCTCGACCGACGAGAACGTGCCGGCGATCGGCGCGCTCGCCGCCGTGCTGGTGCTCGCGGCCGTCGCGGCCATCGCCGCGCTGTGGTGCGGCCGGCGCCTCAGCCGCGTCGAGCTGCCCTAATCCGGCGTGCCCACGAGGCGGGTCAGCAGCATGGGCAGTGCGATCGCGGAGAGCAGCACTGGCGCGATCACGACGCGCTCGGCCGAGCGCTCCAGCAGCGCCGGGATGTAGACGCGCGCGTTCAGGTAGACGACCGCGAGCACCGTCAGCGCGGCCGCGAGCAGCAGCAGGTACGACGCGGCGATCCGGTCGCGCCGGCGCACGACGAGCACGCCGGCGACGACGACCGCGAGCGGGACGATCGCCGGCCACTTCAGCCACACGAGCTGGGCTCCGAGGCGGTGCAGGATCTCCGGCAACTGGTCGAGCTGATCGCCGCTGCGGCCGAGCGACGGCGCGATGTCGGCGTCGTGGAAGCCGTGGTGGCGCACGTAGGCCTGCCACGGGATCGCCGTCGCCGCGACGGCGCCGAAGGCGAGCGCGAGCGCCGGCAGGCGGGCGGCCTGCCGCGCCGCGAGCAGCACGACGGCGGCGACGGCGAACAACGCGACGTCGAGCACGATGCCCTCCTGCTTGATCGCGAGCGCGCCGGCCGCGAGCAGCGCCGCGAGCGCGAGCAGGTCGCTCCGTCCGCTGCGCAGCCAGAGGCCGAGCGCGAGCGCCGCGGCGACCCAGAGGCACGCGAGCGGCACATCGGCGTAGGCGGCCAGCACCTGGGTGTGCAGGCTCGGCGCGGCTGCCGGCAGGCAGAGCCCGCCGGCGAGCAGCAGCGGATGGGCGTGCGGGCGCAGTAGCGACCACGCGGTCGCCATCAGCGCGCCCAGGGCGATCGCGAACTGGAGGTGGATCAGCTGCGCGTCGGCGCCGCCCATCGCGTGGAAGTCGAGCGCCTCGAGCGCCGGCAGGCCGATCGGGTACTCGCGGTGCGAGACGGCGTAGAGCGCGCTCGACATGCGGTCGTCCAGGCCGCCGAGGACGAGCCCGCCATGGCCGTAGAGCAGCTTCGCCTTGAGCGACCAGTTGGCGTACGCGTCGAACTTCACGAGCGGCTCGAACGCCGCTCGCAGGAGCATCGGCAGGAGCAGGACGGCGAGCAGCACCGCGACGGCGAGCCCGTGACCGCTCGCGTCCGCCTCTGCGTGACCGGCGCGGCGCCGCCGCACGAGCAGGCCGGCCAGCATGACGGCGACCGTCAGCATGCCGGCCACGAGCGGCGTGGGCGAGACGCCCGCGTAGATCAGCGGCGGCAGCACCACGGCTGCGAGCGCGAACCCCGCGAGCAGTGCCGGCCCGACGCGCGACCACGGGCGCAGGCGATCCCACGTCCCGGTCGCGAGCAGCGCCCCGCTGCCGAGCAGCGCGAGCAGGGCGTTCGCGCCGAGCAGGCCGACGAGGCTCCTCATCGCGTCTGCACGAGCCAGTCGCCGCCGCTGCGCCACGCATGCACCCGGCCCGCGACGCCCGCTGCCCGCGGGCTCGCGCCGAGCACGAGCACCCAGCGAGCGGCCCGGCGGGCGACCTGCACGCGCGGGGCGAGCGCGAACTGCGTCCACGACGCGCCGGACTCGCGCGCCGTCGCGGAGCGCTGCCTCCGCCAGGCGCTCGTCGTCAGCACCGCATAGGGCGCTCCGGCCGGGATGGTCGCCCGCGCGAGCCGCAGCAGCGCGAGGTCGCTGCCTGCGCGCGCGCCCGGGCCCGTCGCCTCGGCGCGCGCCCGCGACGACTGGCGCAGCGACGAGCGCAGGCCGCGGATGTCGCTCGCGAGCGTTCCCGGCAGCCACAGGACGACGAGCAGCAGCAGGCCCAGGAACGCCGCGCGCTGGGCGCCGCTCGATCGTCTCCAGACGCGCATGCGGAGCTCATGCGCGGCCGGTCGCCCGCGTGACAAGTTGCCCTCGCGAATGTGCGTGGATATGGTCGGCGACATGGCCTATACGCTCGTCCACGGCGACGATCCGGAGATCGAGTCGTTCCGTGGCGTCTTCATGAAGATCCGCCGCACGCTCGGCGCCACGGCCTTCGGCATCAACGAGGTGCGCCTGCCCCCGGACGCCGCCGGCAGCGAGCACGACGAGGCCGCGACAGGGCACGAAGAGGTCTACCTCGTGCTCGACGGCGGCGGCGTCATGACCGTCGACGGCGAGGCCTTCGCGGTCGCGACCGGCGACTACGTGCGCGTCGACGCCGCGTCCACGCGGCAGGTCCAGGCCGGTCCGGACGGCATGCGCTTCCTGGCCGTCGGCGCGCAGCAGGCCGAGTCGTATTCCGGCCGCGAGTCGTTGTAGCGCGATGACCGCCCCGGGCACGCATCTGCCGCCCGCGGGCACGACGACCTCCGCCGCGGGACGTCCCGTGATGCTGCTCACGCTCGACGTGCCGCTCGACGCTCGTGCACAGCGCTTCGCGCTCGAGACCGCGCTCGGCACGGGCTGCGCGCTCGTCCTCTGCGATGCGGTGCCGGTCGGGCCCAACTCGGCCGCCGCCGTCCTGCGCATGCGCGGCCGTCCCGACGCCGACGCCTCGCTGCGCGCCGCGGCGGCCGAGGCGCGCTCGCTCGGCGTCCAGGTCGACGAGCTGATCTTCCACAGCCCGCGCCCGCTCGCAGCGGCCACCGCGCTGTGCGCCGAGCGCGGCGTCGGGCTGCTCGTGTTCGGGCCGTCGCGCGTGGCGGCCGGCCGCTGGCGCTACCGCTCCTGGTCGAGGCGCGTCCGCCGCGACACGCCCTGCCTCGTCTGGCTGCCCGAGGACTGAACGTCATCGCGAGGCGGCTCCCAGGCCATCTCAGCCCTCTCCAGTCTCAAGGTATACCGCATCGGAGCGTCTCGCGGCCGGGCGCAACCTGCCCGATAATCGCCCACCGAAGACCGTGGCAACGGAGTCGGAGGTAGTGGAGATGCGCGTAGCGCTGTCGACGTACGGATCGCGCGGGGACGTCGAGCCGCTGGCGGGACTCGCCGTGGAACTGCAGGCGCTCGACGTGGATGTGCGGGTGTGCGCACCGCCGGACGAGGAGTTCGCAGCGCTGTTCGCCGGCATCGGCGTGCAGGTGGTGCCCGTCGGACCGTCGGCCCGCGCCCTCACGCGGGCGGCACCGCCGCCCGCGTCCGTGCCCGAGCGCGCGGCCGCGATCATCGCCGCCCAGCTCGAGGCGGTCACCGCCGCGGCCGACGGCTGCGACGCACTCGTGGCGACCGGCATGCTGCCGGCCGCGGCCGGCGCGCTCTCGGTGGCCGAGCGGCTCGGCATCCGCTCCGTGTCGGTGACGTTCCAGCAGCTCACCCTGCCCTCGCTGCAGCGCAGGCCGCTGGCCTACCCGGGCCGGCCGCTGCCGCCGGACGTGACGGACAACCGGGTGCTCTGGGAGCTCGACGCCGAGAGCATCGACACGCTCTTCGGCGACGCGCTCAACCGCAACCGGGCGTCGATCGGCCTGCCACCGGTCGGCAGCGTCCGCGACTACGTCATCGGCGGCCGGCCCTGGCTGGCGACGGATCCGCTCCTCGACCCCTGGGAGGCGACGCCCGAGCTCGACGTCGTCCAGACCGGCGCGTGGATCCTGCCCGACAGCCGTCCGCTGCCCGACGCCGTCGAGGCGTTCCTCGGCGCCGGGGCGCCGCCGGTGTTCGTGGGCTTCGGGAGCATGGCCATGCACGCGGCGGCGGACGTCGCCCAGGTGGCGATCGAGGCGATCCGCGCGCAGGGCCGTCGCGCGCTCGTCCGCCGCGGCTGGGCCGCCCTGGCCCTGACCGACGACCGGGACGACTGCCTCGCCGTCGGCGAGATCAATCAGCAGGCACTGTTCGGCCGGGTGGCGGCGGTCGTGCACCACGGCGGTGCCGGCACCACGACGACGGCGACGCGGGCCGGTGCGCCTCAGGTGGTGGTGCCCCAGCTGGCCGACCAGCCGTACTGGGCGGGGAGGGTGGCCGCGCTCGGCATCGGCGCCGCGCACGACGGGCCGGCTCCGACCGTCGAGACGCTGTCGGCCGCGCTCGCGCTGGCCCTGGACCCCGAGACGCGCGCACGGGCGTCCGCGGTCGCCCGTGAGATCCGCAGCGACGGGGCAGCCGTGGCCGCGCGGCTGCTGCTCGACGCAGTCGCGGGACGGCCGTCGGCGTGACGGCGGTCAGTCCCAGGCAGCGGACGCGGCGAGCCGCTCGATCAGGTCGGCGGCGCGGACGGTGCCGGACGAGCGCTGCAGCCGCTGCGACATCGCGTCCAGCCGGCCGCGCAGCGCGTCGTCGGCGAGCAGCCGGTCGACCGCGCCCGTGAGCTCCTCCGGCTCGCACTCGTAGGTCGCGAGCCGTACGCCGAGACCGGTCTCGTGCACGCGCTGGGCGTTGTCGTGCTGATCCCAGAAGATCGGCAGCACGACCATCGGCTTGCCGTGGTGGAAGGCCTCGCAGGTCGTGTTGTTGCCGCCATGCGTGATCACGAGGTCGACCGGGGGCAGGATCGCCGGCTGCGGCAGGTAGCCCTCGCCGCACATGTTGTC
>DASXXY010000253.1:0-2023 GCA_036502805.1 Gaiellales bacterium
CGTGGTCAAGCTCGGCTCCTCGACGCTCGTCGATCCGCAGGGGCGGCCGCGGCGCGCGCTGCTCCGCTCGCTCGCGCAGGCGATCGCGACGCTGCGTGACGAGGGCGTGCCGGTCTGCGTCGTCTCCTCGGGGGCGATCGCGCTCGGCGCCGCGACGCTCGAGCGCGGGCGGCCCGCCGACGTGCCCGGGCTGCAGGCCGCCTCGGCCGTGGGCCAGGGCCTGCTGCTCGCGGCCTGGCAGCGCGCGCTCCGCTCGGCGGGGCTGCCGAGCGGCCAGGTCCTGCTGACCGCGCGCGACATCCACGAGCGCTCGAGCTACCTGAACGCGCGCGCGACGCTCGAGACGCTGCTCGGCTGGGGCGTCGTCCCGGTGGTCAACGAGAACGACTCGACCGCGACCGACGAGATCACCTTCGGTGACAACGACGCGCTCGCCGCACAGGTCGCGGTGCTGCTGCGCGCCCGCCTGCTCGTGCTGCTGACCGACCAGGACGGCGTGTACACCCGCGATCCCCGCGAGCCGGGAGCCGAGCTCGTGCCCGAGGTGCGCGACCACCGGCTGCTCGCCGCGATCGACGTCGACGCGCCGTCGGCGAGCGGCCTCGGCTCGGGTGGCATGCGCTCGAAGATCGTGGCGGCCGAGATGGCGTCGGCCGGCGGGGTGGCGTGCGTGATCGCGCGCGGACGGCGTCCGTCGGTGCTCGAGGACGCCGTCGCGGGCAGGCCTGTCGGCACGCGCTTCGTCCCCGACCCGCGGCCGGCGGCGAGCTTCAAGCTGTGGCTCCGCTACGGCCGCCCGAGCGCCGGCCGGCTGACGGTCGACGAGGGCGCGCGACGGGCGGTCACCGAGCAGGGCGCGAGCCTGCTCGCGGTCGGCGTGCGCGCGGTCGAGGGCCGCTTCCGCGCGGGCGACACCGTCACGATCCAGGGGCCCGACGGCACCCCGTTCGCGCGCGGCCTGGCGGCCGCCGATGCCACCGAGCTGCGCCGTGCGGCGGGTCGCCGGTCGGACGAGGCGGGCCTCGCCGAGGCCGTGCATCGCGACTATCTTGCGGTACATGGCGATCGCAACCCCTGACGTCTCGGCGCGGGCGCGGGCGGCCGCCCGCGAGCTCGCCCCGCTCGGGCGCGCGCGCAAGGACGCGGCGCTCGAGTCGATCGCCCGCCGCATCGAGTCGGCGACTGCCGCGATCTGCGAGGCGAACGAGGCCGACGTCGCCGAGGCGGTCGCCGCCGGCACCGGCCCGGCGCTCGTCGACCGCCTGACGCTCGACGCCCCGCGCGTCGCCGCGCTCGCCGCCGCGGTGCGCGCCGTCGCGGCGCTCGGCGATCCCGTCGGCGAGACCGTCACCGGCTGGCGCCTGCCGAACGGCCTCGACGTGCAGAAGGTGCGGATCCCGCTCGGCGTGCTGCTCGTCGTGTACGAGGCGCGCCCGAACGTCACGGCCGACGTCGCCGCGCTCGCGATCAAGAGCGGCAACGCGTGCGTGCTGCGCGGCAGCTCGAGCGCGCGCCGCACGAACGGCGTCCTGATCGACGCGGTGCGCGCGGGCCTCGAGGACGCCGGCCTGCCGGCCGATGCCGTCGTCGACTTCGCCTGCAGCCGCGACGAGCTCGCGGCGTTCGTCGGCGACCCGCGCTCGTGCGACGTCGTGATCCCGCGCGGCGGCGAGCAGCTGAAGCACTTCCTGATCGAGCACTCGCGCGTGCCGGTGCTCGCGGCCGCTGGCGGCAACTGCCACGTCTACCTGCACGCGGACGCCGATCCGCAGGCCGCGCTCGAGATCATCGTGAACGCGAAGACGCAGCGCCCCGGCGTGTGCAACGCGGCCGAGACGCTGCTCGTGCACCGCGACGCGCTGGCGCTGCTGGCGCCGATCGGCGTCGCGCTGCGCGATGCGGGCGTCGAGCTGCGCGCCGATCCCGACGCCGCCGAGGCGCTCGGTGTGCCGAGCCTGCCCGCGAGCGACGAGGACTGGGCGACCGAGTACCTCGACCTCGTGCTCGCGATCCGCACGGTCGG
>DASXXY010000254.1:0-4567 GCA_036502805.1 Gaiellales bacterium
CGTCCGGTGCGATGGCGCCGAGCTCGATCTCGACGGTGCGCAGCTCCTTGAGCGCGGCGTCGCGCTCCTGATCGCGCTTGGCCTGGCTGTTGCGGCGCGCGCGCTCGTTGGCGTCGTGGCGGGCGCGCAGCTCGCGCTCGAGCCGGGTGCGCTCGCGGTCGAGCTCGACGACGCGCACGCGCTGCTCGTCGAGCACGGCGGCGGTGCGGTCGCGCGCGGCACGCACGCGCTTGGCCTCGGCGGCGTACTTGGCGCGCTCGCGGCGGCGGCGCTCGGCGCCGCCGGCCGTGCGCGTGCGCGCGACGCGGGCCTCGGCGTCGGCGACGCTCGCCTCCGCGGCCGCCAGGGCCGCGTCGAAGGCCTCGACGGTGGCGTTCAGCGACTCGACGCGTGCGCGTGCGTCGAGCAGGCCGTCGTCGACGTCGCGGAAGGCGGGGGAGCGGCGCGGCGAGAAGACGGTCGCGACGCGGTCGAGCTCGCGCAGCTTGCGGTGCAGCCTGCGCCAGCGGCGCCCGAGGTCGTCCCAGCGCGCGTAGTCGATGCGCGAGCGCCGGATGCAGCGCGGGCAGGGGCGCTCGCGGGGCTCGCCGAGCGTGCTCGTGCGCCCGCACACGGGGCAGTGCCAGCCCGCGGCGCGGACGTCGGCGGCGTCGACGGTCGTGACGCTGCCGTCGGGGAAGCGCACCTCGACGCCGATGCGGCGCAGCTCGACCGGCAGGCCGCCCCACGACGTGCGCAGGCTGACGCGCACGGAGCTGTCGAAGGCCTCGACGCGCGCCAGCGAGAGCACGCCCTCGCTCTCGACGGTGACCGTGTCGCCGACCGCGATGCAGAGCGCGAGCCGCGCCTGCTCGAAGCGCTGCCGCCACGGGATGCGGACCGCGCCCGGGTTCCAGCGCACGCCGAGGCCGGAAGGATCCTCGAAGATCGCGTCTTCCCACCAGGCCGGCGCGGGGCTCCCGTTCTCGCGCTCGCTGAGCTCCGTGTAGGCGCGCTCGGCGAGCAGCTCGAGCGAGCTGCGCACGAGATCGCGCGCGGCGTTGATGGCGCGCATCGTCTCGCCGCGCGCCTCGCGCTCCTCGTCGGGGGCGCCGTCCGGATGGTTCTCGCGCGCCGCGCGGCGGTAGGCCTCACCGAGGTCGGCGTCGGTGATCGTCTCGTCGAGCGGCAGTGCCAGCTGGCGGAGCGCGTCAGCGAGGGGCGCGCTCATGCAGTCGTTCGGTGGGGGAGCGCGCGCAGGATGACCTCAGGGTGACATGCCGCACGCCCCGCGGCGGCGCAGGGAGGAGCGCGCCGCATGATCGTTTAGACTTGCCCGAACCGCGCGTCGCACCTCGACCTGCGCTCCGCATGGTGGTATCCCGTCCCACAGAGCTTCAGACCACGCACGCCGTCACGCAGTCGCGACGGTCCGCGGAGGCATGCCCTTGAGTGTTGACACGCAACTCGGCAGCGGCGGTGGCTTCCGCCAGCCGCCGCCGATCAACGTCTACACGGCGCGGCGCCCGCACAAGCGCTGGACGTTCTGGCGCATCCTGCGCTGGACGCTCGCGGTGGTGCTGATGAGCGGCGTGACCGTCGGCGGCGCGGTCGCCTACTACGTCTGGAACCGGCTCGAGCGGATCACGACGACGAACGACCCGAACCTCAAGGCCGCCGACAAGCAGCTCGCCGAGGTCGTCGATCCCGCCACCGAGCCCGCCGTCGCCCTCGTGCTCGGCTACGACAAGCGCTACGGCGGCGGCACCGCGCGCGGCAACTCCGACACGCTCATGCTGATCCGCGCCGATCCGCGCACCAAGGTGCTCTCGCTGCTCTCGCTGCCGCGCGACCTCTACGTGCCGATCGACGGCATCGGCCCGAGCAAGATCAACGCGGCCTACGCGAACGGCGGCGCCCCGCTCGCGATCAAGACCGTGAGCCAGGTGCTGGGCGTCAAGATCAACTACTACGTGCCGGTCAACTTCCACCTCTTCCGCAAGACGGTGGACACGTTCCACGGCGTCTACATCGACGTCGACCGGCGCTACTTCCACGCCAACAACGGCGCCGGCAACTACTCGGCGATCGACCTCAAGCCGGGCTACCAGAAGCTCTCCGGCTACCAGGCGCTGGAGTACGTGCGCTACCGCCATCTCGACTCCGACTTCATCCGCACGGCGCGCCAGCAGGCGTTCGTGCGCGAGTTCAAGCGCCGTCTCGACGTCTGGTCGGCGGGCACGAACATCTTCGACCTGCTCGACTCGCTGCCCAACGACCTCAAGGTGCGCGGCTCGGCCAAGGGCCAGTCCGTCGGCCCGAAGACGATCCTGCGCTACGTCAAGCTGCTGGCCGAGATCCCGCGCGGCAAGATGGTGCAGGTGCGCATCACGGGCGCCACGGCGATGGTCGGGGGCGCCTCGGTCGTGACCGCGACGCCGGAGGACATCCACGCGGCGGTGCAGGAGTTCCTGAACCCCAACACGGCCGTCTCGCAGGCGATCGCGAAGCGCTTCGGCGGCAAGGTCGTGGGCGGCGCGAAGAAGCCGCCGAAGAAGGTCGTCAAAGGCCCGAAGCCGATCCCGCCGACGAAGCTGCGCGTCGTCACGGTCAACGGCTCGGGCGTGCAGGGCGTCGCCGCCCACGCGATGGTCGAGCTGCAGAAGGCCGGCTGGCCGCACACGGGCGTCGCCGGCACGCTGCCCAAGGCGAACCTCTTCTCGACCGCCGTCTACTACACGACGCCGCGGGCGAAGACGTCGGCCGAGCGCCTGCGCCGCTCGCTCGGCGATACGAGCGCCTCCGTGCTCCTGCCCGCCTCGCTCAGCGACTACGGCCTCGGCGCCGACGTCGTCGTCGCGATCGGCAGCGCCTTCTCGGGCGTCACGGCGCCGCCGGAGCAGGCCGCCAACCAGGAGGCGCCGCCCATCACCCGGCCGCTCGTCGAGTCCGCGTCGCCGCACGACTCCGGCGACTTCTTCCTGCTCCAGAAGAAGGTGCACTACTCGCTGCTCGTCCCGTCGCGCGTGCCGCTCGGCTCGCACTACGGCGAGGCCATCGAGACCGGCGACAACCCGTACTACACCTACAAGCTCGGCAAGCACGGCATGGCGCTCGCCGTCGACGCGAACACCGGCCTCGACTCGTCGCACGCCTGGGGCCTGCGCTACACGACGTGGACGGACGCGCCGATCCTCGAGCAGCCGAGCCGCCAGGTCTGCTGGACGTCCGGCAAGGAGAAGCGCCTCGTGCGCATCTACACGAACGGCACGGCCATCCACCGCATCGCCGTCTTCTACGGCGGCAAGCCCTGCACGGCCTCGGGCGGCGCGGTCGTGTGGGTCGACAACTCGCTGGATGACAAGTTCACGCCCGAGACGATGATCGCGGTCGCCAAGAGCCTCGTTCCCGCCCGCCGCGCGCCGGCCTGATCCTCGACCGGGACGACGACATGACGAAGGAGCGGCTCGGCGTCATCGGCGTCGGCTACGTCGGGCTGGTGACGGCTGCGTGCTTCGCGCAGGCGGGCCACGAGGTCGTCTGCCTCGACATCGACGAGGCCAAGCTCGAGCGCCTGCGCGCCGGGCAGGCGCCGATCCACGAGCCGGGCGTCGAGGACGTGCTCGCCGACGGCCTCGAGCGGATGACGTTCACGACGTCGGCAGCCGAGCTCTTCGCCGGCGCCGCGATCGCCTTCGTCTGCGTCGACACGCCGCCGAGCGCGTCCGGCGATGCCGACCTCAGCCGCGTCGAGGCCGTCATCGACGCCATCCCGACCGGCACCGACGACGCCGTGCTCGTCATGAAGTCGACCGTCCCGCCCGGCACGGGCGCGCGTCTGCGCCGTGCGCTCGACGAGCGCGGCCTCGCCGGCGTCGCCTACGCGTCGAACCCCGAGTTCCTGCGCGAGGGCAGCGCGATCAGCGACTTCCGGCGCCCCGATCGGGTCGTCGTCGGCGCCGAGCAGGAGGCCGTGGGAGAGCGCATCGCCGCGCTCTATCGCGACTTCGGCGGCTCCGAGCTGATCACGGACGTGACCTCCGCGGAGATGATCAAGCACGCCTCGAACGCCTTCCTGGCGACGAAGATCTCGTTCATCAACGAGATCGCGAACGTCTGCGAGGAGGTCGGTGCCAACGTCGACCTCGTCGCGCGCGGCATGGGCCTCGACGCGCGCATCGGCGCGAGCTTCCTGCGCCCGGGCCTCGGCTTCGGCGGCTCGTGCTTCCCGAAGGACGTCGCCGCGCTCAAGCAGCTCGCCGGCAACAGCGGCTACCACTTCCAGCTCCTGAGCGCCGTGATCGAGGTCAACGAGCTGCAGAAGCGCCGTGCGGTGGCCAAGCTCAAGCGCCACCTCGGCTCGCTGCGCGACCGCCGCATCGCGCTCTGGGGACTGGCCTTCAAGCCCGATACGGACGACATGCGCGAGGCCTCGAGCGTCGTGCTCGCGGCGCGCCTCGTCGCCGAGGGCGCCGAGGTCGCGGGCTACGACCCCATCGTCTCGGACGCCCAGGCGACGGCGCTCCTGCCGCGCGGCATCGAGCTCGCCGCGAGCGCGGTCGAGGCCGCGCGCGGCGCGGATGCCGTC
>DASXXY010000255.1:0-3626 GCA_036502805.1 Gaiellales bacterium
CTTGGCGACGCCGACGGAGGCCGTCGCGCCGCTCGGCGTCGCGTCGCGCAGTCGCTCGAGCACGCCGGCCGCATCCGCGAGCGAGCAGTCGGGAAGCAGCACCGCGAACTCCTCCCCGCCGACCCGTGCGAGCGTGTCGCCGGGACGCAGGTGCCCGCGCCAGGCGACGGCGCAGGCGCGCAGCAGGCGGTCGCCTGCGGCGTGCCCGTTGCGGTCGTTGAAGCGCTTGAAGTGGTCGATGTCGACCATCGCGACGCACAGCGGGCGGTCGCCGCGCAGGGCTGCCGCGATCGTGTCGTCCCAGGCGCGCCGGTTCGGCAGCAGCGTCAGCGGATCGCTGCGTGCCTGGTCGTCGAGGCGCGCGAGCAGGTCGGAGCGCTCGATCGCGGCGCCGGCCTCGGCCGCCAGGAACTGCGCGATCGCCTGCGTCTTCGCGTCGATCTCGCTGCGCGGCGTCGCCCACGCGATCGCGAGCACGCCGACGGGCGAGCCGTCGCGCAGGATCGGCTCGTAGAGCACCGAGACGATGCCGGTCGCGCGCACGATCTGCGGCGCCACGCCGGCCTGCCTCGTGACGTCGGCGATGAACACCCGGCGGGCGGCGTTGAACGCCGCGATGCTCGCAGCGGGCTGCACGGAGCGGAGCTCGGCGGCGGCGATCGGGACGCCGGCCGACCCCGTGATCTCGAAGCCGTCGCCGCGCGGCTCGACGACCGTGGCGAGCCGCGCGTCCGTGCTCGTGAGGGCGACCGCGCAGACGAGCTCGCGCGCGTCGGTCCCGAGCGAGACGTCGCGGGCGACACGCGCGATCGCCGAGAACGCGCGCTGCATCTCCTCCATCTCCTGCGAGTGGCGGCGCGCATCGTGCGCCTGCCGCCGCTGCTCGACGACCGCGGTGTTCACGACGGCGCCGACGACGTACGCGGTGAACGTCCAGAGCACGGCTCCCCGCCAGCCGCTCGAGGGGTACATCGGCGCGCCGATCAGGAGCAGCGGCGCAGCGAACATCATCCCGCTGCAGGCCGTGACGAGGCGGACGGCCCGCCGGTCGAGCACGACCGCGGCCCAGACGACCGAGAGGATTGCCAGCGGCGAGTAGCCGGACGTCGACCCGCCCTGGCTCTGGCGCAGGAACGCGATCGCGACGAGCGCCGAGAGCGCGGGGACGAGCGGGAGCCAGGCCGAGCCCTCGCGCGCCGGGCTGAGCGCGACGGCACCCGCGCTGCCGGCGAAGACGAGCGCCGCGAGCACGACCCAGCTCCAGCGCGTGCCCTGCGGGTGCGCTGCCACGGCGGCGGCCGCGAGCAGCGCGAAGCCGAGAAGTGGACGGAGCGGCGTCGACTCGTGGATCTCGCCGAAGATGGTGCTGCGCGCAGCCACGTCTGTCTGATCGGCAGCGAGCGGCCGCGGGTTGAGGCCGAGGGCGCCGTCGGTGCGGGAAGCGGTCGCCGACGACGGGCCGGCGGCGCAGCGACGAGCGCGCCCGATCAGCCCGCAGGATCCTCGCCGCGAGCGGCTCCCGGCGACGCCGTTGCGCGCGGGGTGAGCAGCAGGTGGCCGTCGAGCACCGCCTGCGCGACGTGCGTGAGCTTCTGGCCGCTGTGGCGCGCGTGCTCGCGCAGCAGCTCGAAGGCCTGTCGCTCGTCGATCTGGTTGCGCTCCATGAGGATGCCCTTGGCGCGCTCGGTCTGTGCGCGGCGCCCGAAGGCGCCCTGCAGGTTGTGGTACTCGGCGAAGCGCCGCAGCGTGATGTCGAGCGCGCTCTGCAGCTCCTCGGCCGAGCCGTCGACGATGTAGGCGAAGACGCCGCGCTGCGCGGCCTCGTCGACGAAGCCGCGGTCGTGGCCCGCGAGCACGGCGATCACCGGGCAGTCGGCCTCGCGCACGATGCGCTCGATCAGCTCGAGCGCATGCGACGAGCTCGTCCCGAGGACGACGAGCGCGACGTCGGGATGCTCGGCCGCGGTCAGCCTGCCGGCATCCGCGACGTCCGTCGATTCTGCGATCACCACGTGCCCGAGCGCCGCGACGAGCGGCGTGACGCGCGCGATGCGATCGTCACGCTCGTTCGCGATCAGCACTCGCAGGTTGTGGGTGGTCATGAAGCGCTCCTGTCCCGTTCGTCGGTCAGGCGCGGCTGGGGTTCCGCGCCTGACGTGATGGCGCGCGTCGCCGGCCAGCATGGCGATGGCGGCGAGACGTTCGTCGTCGGGTGCCCACGAGCTCGCGGGCTGTCGCTGGGCGGGCTCGGTCGAATGGCCGCCGGAGGCACGCACCGCCGTCCAGCCGGCTCGCTGCAGCGAGCCCGGCCGGGCCGGTACATGACGGGCGGCGTCGCGCGCTCCGACGCTCCCCGTCCGGCGGCTCCCGGCACCGCTGCTTGCCGCCGCTCGTCAGCGGCAACGCTCGCCTCTCGCCGTTCAGATCGTCGGAAAAGCATCGCCAGCCGGGAGTCGGGGCCAACGCCTGGACGATAGCAACGCGAGCGTGAGACGCGATCTCCGAAGCCCGCGGGCCTGGGTCAGTCGGTCCACCAGCCCTGGACGACCTCGCCGTCGCCGGCGTGGTGGGGGCCGCAGGCGAGCAGCTGGAGATCGTCGGAGCCGGCCTCGAACGCGCGCGTCACGCCAGGTGCGACGCGGATGGCGTCGAGCGCTGAGATGTCGATGATCGCGTCGTCGAGCTTCGCGCGGCCGGATCCGGCGACGACGATGTAGACCTCCTCGGCGGCGTCGTGCTTGTGCGCGAACGGCTGGCGCTGACCGGCCTTGAGGCGGTGGTAGGTGATGCCCGTAGCCTCGGCGTCGAGATCTTCGAAGGCGAAGCGCGCCTCGCCCATGGCGGACAGCCCGAACTTCGGGGCCGAGTCCTCGACGTCGGTCAGGTTCTTGTGCGTGTAGGGCGTGGTCATGCGGTTCCCTTCTCGTAGGCGTCGTGCAGGCGCCACCAGGCGTACGGCTCGCTCTGCGGACGTCCGGCGGGCGTCCGCTCCCAGGTCTCCTGGCGGCCGAGCGGGGTCAGGTCGAGGAACGTCCAGACGCTGCCGAGCGCCTCGACGCCGCGGCCGTTGGTCGCGTACGTGCGGAAGACGCCGCCCTCGTCGTCGCGCACGAGGACGCTCAGCCCGAACGTCTCGTGGCCGTCGATCGTGACGCCGAGGTCGTCGTTGAAGTCGCTGCCGTCGGACGACACCCACGGCAGCGTCCAGCCCATGCGGCGCCTGACCGCCTCGAGCTCGGGGAGCGGCGCGCGCGAGACGAGCGTGAACGAGGTGTCGCGCGCATGCAGGTGGCTGATCTCGCCGACCATGTCGGTGAAGAGCGCGCAGCCCTCGCAGATGTGCTCCGCGCCGGGCGCGAGCATGAAGTGGTAGACGATCAGCTGCCGTCGGCCCTCGAACAGATCCGGCAGCGCCAGGGGCCCGTCGGGCCCCGTGAAGGAGTAGGCCTTCGGGAGCCGCAGCATCGGCAGCTCGCGCCGCTCGGCGGCGAGCTCGTCGCGTGCCCGCGTGGCCGCCTTCTCCTTCGCCAGCAGGCGGTCGTGTGCGGCCTGCCACTCGGCCTGCGAGACCTCGTCCGGCAGCCTCATCTCACCCTCCCGATCGGCGTTCCTGCCCGGCCGTGTCA
>DASXXY010000256.1:0-15702 GCA_036502805.1 Gaiellales bacterium
GGCGGACCGGAGGCGCGATGACAGGTCAGGTGCTCGTTCTGAACGCGACATACGAGCCACTCAACGTGTGCTCGCTGCGGCGCGCCTGCGTCCTGCTCCTGAAGGCCAAGGCCGAGCTCGTGGACGCCCTCGAGCGCCCGCTCCGCTCGGCCAGCGCGTCGCTCCCCTACCCGGTCGTGATCCGCCTCCTCTCGTACGTCCGGCGGCCCCGTGCGGCCGCCCGCCGCATCACGCGCCGCGCCGTCTTCGCCCGCGACGGCCACAGCTGCCAGTACTGCGGCATCGAGGGCGTGCGCCTGACCGTCGACCACGTGCTGCCGCGCTCGCGCGGGGGCCCGTCGAGCTGGGACAACGCCGTCACCGCCTGTGCGCCCTGCAACCTCCGCAAGGGCGACCGCCTGCCGCACGAGATCGGGATGCGCCTGCGCAGCAAGCCGCGGCCACCGTCGCCGACGCTGTTCCTCACGCTGCAGACGACCGAGGTCCCGCACGCCTGGCTCGACTACCTGCCGCGGCAGCGGGTCCACTGACGCCGCACAGCATGGAGGACGAGGCCGAGCTCGTCGCGCTGCGCCGCCGCGTGCGCGAGCTCGAGGCCCTCGAGTCGGTCGCCCGCGCCGCGCGCGAGCCGATGGAGCTCGACGAGGCCATGGCGGCGCTCGTGGAGTCGGCGGCCGCGTCGCTGCACGCCGAGGTGTGCGCGCTCGAGGTCGCGAGCACGCGCGGCGCGCGCGGCGAGATCGCCTACCGCTCGAGCCAGGACGGGCCGAGCGACGAGGAGCTCGGCGGGCTCGCCGCGCTCGCGCCCCACGTCGAGGACGGGCGGCTCTCCGTGCCGCTGCCGACGCGGCGCGGCGCGCACGGCGCCCTCGTCGCCTGGCGCTCGAAGCCCGGGGCGTGGTCGTCCCGGGAGCAGGAGCTCGCCGAGGCCGCCGCTGCGCACGCGGCGACCGTGCTGGCCGGCGCGCGCGGGGCGATGCGCGGGCTGTTCGCCCGCGAGGTGCACCACCGCGTCAAGAACAACCTCCAGACCGTGGCGTCGCTGCTGCGCCTGGCGGCGAGCGGCGACGTCGACCCGAAGCGCGCGCTGCGCGACTCGATCGGGCGCGTGCTCGCGATCGCCGAGGTCCACGACCTCCTCACGGCGCGGCGCGACGAGGACGTCGACAGCGCCGACCTCGTGCGGCGCCTCTGCGGCATGCTGCGCGGCACGCTCGCAGGCACGCTCGAGACCGGCCCGCTGGCGCCCGTCATCCTCGCGCCGGAGCGCGCCACGGCGCTCGCGCTCGTGCTCTGCGAGCTGGCGGCGAACGCGATCGAGCACGGCGGCGGGCACGGCTACGTCGAGCTGCGCCGCGACGGCGCCTTCGTCGAGCTCACGGTCAGCGATCGCGGCCAGGGGCCGCCGCCGCCGACCGGCACGCCCGGGCAGGGCCTCTCGATCGCCCGCGCGCTCGTCGAGGTCGACCTCGGCGGCACGCTGCGCTTCGAGCAGGCCGACGGCGTGCGCGCCACGGTGCGCTTCCCGTTCGTGCGCTGAGCGGCGTTTCCGGCAGGTCTGCCGGACGCGGCCCGCTTCGTCTAGCGTACCCGGATGCGAGTACTGGTCTGTGAGGATGAGACGATCATCCGCCTCGATCTCTGTCAGCTGCTGGACGGCGCCGGCATGACGGTCGTGGGCGAGGCGCGCGACGGCGCAGAGGCCGTCCGCCTGGCCGCCGAGTTGCAACCCGAGGTCATCCTCATGGACGTCCGCATGCCCGAGCTCGACGGCATCGAGGCGGCACGGCGCATCCTCGCCGAGCGCCAGGTGCCGATCGTGATGGTGACGGCCTTCGCCGAGCAGGAGATCATCCAGCAGGCGAGCGAGGCGGGCGCCTTCGGGTATCTCCTCAAGCCGTTCCGCCACGACGACGTGCTGGCCGCCATCACGACGGCGCAGGCCCGCAGCGCCGAGCTCGCCGACGCGCGCAAGGAGGCGAAGTCGCTGACCGAGGCGCTCGAGACGCGTCGCTTCGTCGAGCGCGCCAAGGGCATGCTCATGCAGACCGAGAACATCAGCGAGCCCGACGCCTACGCGCGCATGCGCTCGGCGTCGCAGCGCACGGGCCAGCCGATGCGCGCGATCGCCGAGGCGCTGCTGGCCACGCTCTCCGGCGAGAAGTGATCCGCCGCTACGCGATCCTGATCGCCGGGGTCGTGATGACGGCGCTCGCGGGCGTCCTCCACTACGCCGTCGGCGACACGGCCGGCACGATCGCCGCGAGCGCGCCGCTCCTGCTCGTCGCGCCGCTCGTCGCGCAGGGCACCGATGCGCTGCGCGGACGGCTCTCGGCGAGCGTCGTCGGCATCGTGCAGTCGGCCTTCGGCAACGCCGCCGAGCTGGCGATCACGGTGCTCGCACTGCGCGCGAACCTGCCCGAGGTCGTGAAGGTGGCGATCGTCGGCTCGCTGCTCGGCAACGCCGTGCTGCTCGGCGGTCTCGCCGGCCTGCTGCCGCTGATCCGCAACGGCTACTCGGCGACGCTCGAGTTCGACCGCCGCCTGTTCTCCGGCATCGCGACGCTGAGCGTGATCGCGTTCGTGCCCATGGCGATCATGAGCGTGCCGAGCGGTCTCCTGCAGCCCGGCGACCGCCGCGGCGTCTCGCTCGCGGCCGGCATCGCCCTGACCGTCGTCGGCGTCGTCTTCATCGTCATGGAGCTGCGCGCGCCCGCACCGCCGAGCTCACAGCACGAGCAGGCTCCTCCGCGGCTCTCGTTCCGGGCGGGCCTCGTCTACCTCGCGGCCGGCGGCGCGATGGCCGCGGTCACGGCCGAGTGGTTCGTGGCGGGCTTCGAGCCCGCGACGAAGGCGATCGGCATCCCGACCGCGTTCGCTGCGCTCGTGATCATCCCATTGCTCGGCAACGTGGCCGAGAACTACGTCGCGCTGCGGTATGCCTGGGCGGGCGACGGCGACGGCGCGATGGGCGTGATCATGCACTCGGTCGTCCAGATCGCGCTGCTGATGACGGGCATCCTCGTGATCGCGAGCCAGTTCATCGGGCGCACCCCGCTCAGCCTGCAGCTCGACCCCGTGCTCACCGTCTCACTGGGGCTCGCGCTCGTCGTGCTCTGGATGATCATGTACGACGGCGAGATGCAACCGGTGGAGGCCGTCGGCCTGCTCGCGGTCTACGTGATCCTCGGCGCCACGATCTGGGCCGAGGGCTCGCTCGGCACCTGAGCGGCGCTACTCGGCAGGCGCCGGCGCTGCGAGCTCGTGGTCGTGCTCCTTCTCGCCGACCACGACGCCGTCCTCGAGCCACACGCCCATGCGGCGGAACTTCGCGCGGCGAGCGGCACGGCGCTGCTCGACCGGCTCGGCCTCGATCGAGTCGAGCGCGACGCCGATCGCGTCGCCGAGCATGCGCGCGGCGCGCTCGTGATCCTTGTGCGCGCCGCCCGACGGCTCGCCGACGACGGTGTCGACGACGCCGAGCTCGTAGCTGAAGCGCGCCGTCGGCTTGAAGGCGGCGGCGGCCTTGCGGCGCTGGTTGACGTCGCGCCAGAGGATCGAGGCGCAGCCTTCCGGCGAGATCACCGAGTAGATGGAATGCTCGAGCATCAGCACGCGGTCGGCGACACCGATCGCGAGCGCGCCGCCCGACCCGCCCTCGCCGATCACGCACGCGACCGTGGGCACGCGCAGGCGCGTCATGGCGAGCATCGACTGCGCGATCGCGGCGGCCTGGCCCGCCTGCTCGGCCTCGACGCCTGGATAGGCGCCGGGCGTGTCGATCATCGTCACGACCGGGAAGCCGAGGCGGTCGGCGAGCGCGAAGACGCGCCGCGCCTTGGCGTAGCCCTGCGGCTGCGCCATGCCGAAGTTGCGGTAGGCGCGCTCCTTGAGGTCGCGGCCCTTCTGGTGGCCGACGATCGCGATCGTGCGCCCGCGGAACGAGCCGATGCCCGTCACGATCGCGTGGTCGTCCGTGCCGGCGCGATCGCCGTGCACCTCGATCCAGTCGTCCACGAGCCACTCGGCATAGTCGAGCGTGTAGGGCCGCCCATCGTCGCGAGCGAGCTGGACGGCATCCCAGATGTCCGACTCGGCAGCGCGCTCGGCGAGGCGCCGGCGCAGGCCGCGGAACGGTGTCGGCAGCCTGCTGTTCACGCGGGGCCGCCGTTCGTGTGCGCGTCGCCGTGCGGACTCGAGCGCAGGAAGCGGAGCACGCGCTGCACGATGCCCGGCGGCGGGGCTACGGCATCGCCGCCCGGCTCCATCGGCACGAGCGTGCCTCCGGCGCACAGCCGCAGGATCTGGCCGAGCGTCCCCTTCAGCTCAGGGCGGGCGATGACGGCATCGATCAGCCCGTGCTCGAGGCTCGACTCCGCGCGGCCGAAATCGGCGGGGAGCGTCTCGCGGGTCGTCTCCTGGACGACGCGCGGGCCCGCGAACGAGAGCAGCGCGCCCGGCTCCGAGACGACGAAGTCGCCGAGCGCCGCGAACGACGCGATCACGCCGCCCGTCGTCGGATGCGCGACGACCGAGACGTAGGGCACGCCCGACTCCTGGAGGAGGTCGACCGCGCAGACGGTCTTCGCCATCTGCATCAGCGCGAGGATGTTCTCCTGCATGCGCGCGCCGCCGGAGGACGTCACGGACACGAGCGGGATGCCACGCTCCGCGGCCACGTCGCTGGCGCGCGTGAAGACCTCGCCGACGACGCTGCCCATCGACCCGCCCATGAACGCGAAGTCCATCGTGCAGAGCACGCACGGCATGCCCGCGATGGTCGCGGTGCCGGCGATCAGCGCATCGCCGAGGCCGGTCGCGACCTCGGCCTCGCTGAGGCGCTCGGTGTACGGCCGCAGGTCGGTGAACGCGAGCGGATCGGCCGAGCGGAGGTCGTCGGCCATGCCGCGGAAGCTGCCGGGATCGGCCAGCTGCTCGACGCGCTCCTCGGCGCCGACCGGGAAATGGTGCCCGCAGACGGTGCAGACGCGCAGCGCGGCGCGCAGCTCGTCCTCGCGGTAGTGCGACTTGCAGACGGGACAGGTGTTGGGATGCAGCTTCGCGCGCGCAGGCGGCTGCTCACGCGGAGACTCCTCGCGCTCAACCTCGACCTGGATGTTTTCGGGCTCCTCCTGGCTCGCCACCGGCGCACCTCCTGACCCCCGACAGCGAAGCGGGGCCGTTGGAGACTCTAGATGATCGTTGCTGGAGGGCCGACTCGGTAGCCCACTGCGACCGGCGGCGGCGGGCGACGCCTGCGGAGGGATCGTCGCGCTCCTGGCCGCGCTCGGCGCCGGTCGGACGCCGCGTGGGCGCGGGCGGGCCGTCGGCATCCGTCCGCGGGACTACGATCGTGCCGCATGCCCCCACGTGTGACCTTCGCGGAGGCGGGCGTGGCCTTCGACGCCGACGGCGCGCTCGCACCGGCCGCCCAGCTGGTGGCCAAGCTGCGCCTCGCCATCGACTCCGGCGCGATCGCCGAGGGCGCGACGCTGCCGTCGATCAGGATCGGCGCGAGCGAGCTCGGGGTACACCCGAACACGCTGCGCAAGGTCTACGCCGCACTCGAGGCGCAGGGCTACGCGACGACGCGCCACGGCTCGGGCACGGTCGCGCACGTACGCGACGCCGCCGGCGCGGCCGCGGTGCGGCGGATCGCCGACGGCGCGCTCGCGAGCGCGCGCGGCGCGGGTGCCGATGCCGAGCTCGTCGCGCTCGCCATCCTCGCCGGCTCGGCCGCCGCTCCGACGACCGCGACGCGCGCGCGACGCGCGCCCGTCCGGCCCGCACGCGCAGCCCCTGCCCGCCCGGCGCAGCCGAAGCGCGCGAGCGCGGCGAAGCGGCGCACGCACGCCCCCGTGCTACCGCCGGACATCCCGCGCGGCGCGCACGTCGGGCTCGTGACCGCGGACCGCGAGCTGATCGCGCGCGCGCTGGCCGAGGCCGAGCGCCGCGGCGTGCGGCTGCGCGTCGCCGGCCCGTCGGACGATCAGACGCTCGGCGACCTCGTGTGGGGCTGCGAGCTCGTGATCGTCGGCCGCGACGCGCGCGACGACGAGACGACGCACCGCATGCTGCGCAGCGCGCGCGACGTGCTCGAGATGGCCTGAGCACCCGGCTGCGGCCGCGTCGTGGCGGCGCCAGGCGCGCGCGTCAGCCGACGCGGCGCCCGTCGCCCTCGTCCCAGCGGCCGATCACGAGCGATGCGTTGTGGCCGCCGAAGCCGAAGCCGTTGGAGAGGCCGACGCGCACGTCGACGCCGTGGCGCGCCTCGTTCGGCACGTAGTCGAGGTCGCACGTCGGATCGGGCTCGAACTGGTTGATCGTCGGCGGCAACACGTTGCGCGTCATCGCGAGCGCCGTGAAGGCGAGCTCCGTCGAGCCGGCGGCGCCGAGCATGTGCCCCGTCATCGACTTCGTCGACGAGACCGGCACCCGGTGGGCCTGCTCCTCGCCGAGCACCATCTTGATCGTGCGCGTCTCGGCGCTGTCGCCGACCGGCGTCGAGGTGCCGTGCGCGTTGATGTAGTCGATCGCGCCCGCCTCCAGGCCGGCCTCCTCGAGCGCCATCCGCATCGCGCGCGCCTGACCCGCGCCGGTCGGGTCCGGCTCGGTGAAGTGGTGCGCGTCGGCGGTGCAGCCGTAGCCGAGGATCTCGCCGTAGATCCGCGCACCGCGCGCCCGCGCGTGCTCGAGCTCCTCGAGCACGACGATCGTCGCGCCCTCGCCGATCACGAAGCCGTCGCGGCCCGCGTCGAACGGCCGGCTGGCCGTCTGGGGATCGTCGTTGCGCTGCGAGATGGCGCGCATGGCGTAGAAGCCGCCCACGCCGATCGGCGTGATCGGGGCCTCGCTGCCGCCGGCGACCATCACGTCGGCGCGCCCGTCGCGGATCGTGCCGACGGCGTCGCCGATCGCCATCGAGGAGGCCGCGCAGGCCGTCGTGACGGTGCTCGACGGGCCGCGGAAGCCGTACTCCATCGAGACCATCGCAGCGCCCATGTTCGGGATCAGCATCGTGATCCAGAGCGGGCTCATGCGGTCGATGCCCTTCGCGAAGAGGTGCTCGTGCGCGAGATCGAGCGTCTGCAGGCCGCCGATGCCGGTCGCGACCGCCGTGCCCGTGCGCTCGCCGAGGCCCTCGGCCGTGACGTCGAGGGCCGAGTCCTCGATCGCCTCGCGGGCCGCCACCAGCACGAACTGGCAGTAGCGATCGGTCCGCCGTGCGAGCTTGCGATCCATCGCGACCGTCGGCTCGAAGCCCTTGACCTCGCACGCGAAGCGCACGGGCGCGTCGCGCAGCGGGAAGATCGTGATCGGCGCGCCGCCGCTCACGCCGGCGATCGCATTGCTCCACGTCTCCTCGCGCGTGTTCCCGATCGGCGTGACCATGCCGATGCCGGTCAAGACGACCCGGCGTCCCCCCTCTTCACGCAGCGCCACCGCTACATCCCCAATCCGCCGTCGACCGACAGCACCGCGCCGGTCACGAAGCCGGCCGCATCCGAGACCAGGAAGCGTACGCAGCGCGCGATGTCCTCGGGCTCACCGAGGCGGCCGAGCGGCGTCGCTGCGAGCAGCGCCTCACGCGCGCTCTCGGGCAGCACGTCCGTCAGCTCCGTCGCGATGTAGCCGGGCGCGATGCAGTTGACGCGCACGCCGCGCGAGCCGATCTCCTTGGCCAGCGATTTCGTGAGCCCGATCAGTCCGGCCTTGGAGGCCGAGTAGTTCGTCTGGCCCGCGTTGCCGTGGATGCCGACGATCGAGCTCATGGTCACGATCGCGCCGCGGCGGCGGCGCAGCATGCGCCGGCCGGCCGCCTGGCAGACGTGGAAGGTGCCGCCGAGGTTCGTCGCGATGACGTCGTCGAAGTCCTTCGGGCTGATGCGCGCCATCAGGTTGTCGCGCGTGATGCCCGCGTTGCAGACGAGCGCGTCGATCTCGCCGAGCTCGTCCTCGCAGCGCGCGACGAGCGCTGCGGCCTGCTCGGGGTCGGCGACGTCTGCGGCCAGCGCGAGCGCACGGCCTCCGGCGGCGGCGATCTCGGCGACGACCGCGTCGGCGCCCGCGGCGTCGGAGCGGTAGTTGACGCCGATCGCCGCGCCCGCCGAGGCGAGCTCGAGCGCGGTGGCGCGGCCGATGCCGCGCGAGGCGCCGGTGATCAGCGCGATGCGGCCGTCGAGCTCAGGCACCGGCGACCAGCTCCCGGGCCTTCGCGATGTCGTCGGGGCCCGAGACCGAGACCGAGGCCAGGCTGCGGTCGATGCGCCGGATCAGGCCTGCCAGCACGCTGCCCGGGCCGATCTCGACGAACGTGCGCACGCCGAGGTCGCGCAACGCCTCGACGGCCTGCGTGAAGCGCACGGGCGCCGTCAGCTGCTGCAGCAGGATCGGGACGATCTCGCGGGCGCCCTCGAGCCGGGTCGTGACGGTCGAGAAGAACGGCACGACCGGCTCGGCGAAGGTCGTCGCCTCGAGGATCGGCGCGAGCTGCTCGGCGGCGAGCGCCGTGAGCGGGCTGTGGAACCCGCCCGAGACCTTGAGCCTGATCGCCCTGCGCGCGCCGGCCTCCTCGGCCGCCGCCATGAGCGCGGTGACGCCCGCGAGGGTGCCGCTCACGACGACCTGCCCTGGGCAGTTGAAGTTGGCGGCCCAGACGCCCTCGATGCCGTCGCAGAGGCGCTCGATCTCGGCGTCGTCGAGGCCGATGACCGCAGCCATGGCGCCGGGCGCGGCGGCGGCGGCGGCGGCCGTCGCGAGCCCCCGCTCGTGCGTCAGGTACGCCGCGGTGCGGTCGTCGATCGAGCCGGCAGCGGCGAGCGCGGCGTACTCACCGACGGAGTGCCCGACGACGTAGTCGGGCACGAGGCCCGCGGCCGTCACGCCCGCGAGGCACGCGAGCTCCGTCGTCACGAGCGCCGGCTGCGTGATCTCGGTCTCGCTCAGGCGCTCGAGCGGCCCGTCGAAGCAGAGCGCGGCGAGGTCGTAGCCCACGGCCTCGGCGGCGCGCTCGTAGACGGCCCGCGCGGCCGGCACGGCCTCGCTCATCGCACGCCCCATGCCCACCTCCTGGGAGCCCTGTCCCGGGAAGCAGAAGGCCACCTTGCCCTCCGTCACGCGCCCTCCTCGCAGCAAACGCGGTTCAGACTACTCGCGGCGCCCACCGCGCGTTCACGCATCCGCGAACCCGAACGACAACGTCGCGTCCAGCACCCTCTCGCCGTTGCAGCGCACGATGCCCGTGCCGCGGCCGAACGTGCGCCGCAGCCGGTCGACGATCAGCTCGAAGTCGAGGCTGTCGCCCGGGCGGACGACGCGGCGGAAGCGCACCTTGTCGATGCCCGCGAAGAGCGGCACGCGACCGATGAAGTCGGGGTGCGAGAGCACGCCCACCGCGCCGGCCTGCGCGAGCGCCTCGACCATGAGGACGCCGGGCATGATCGGGTCGCCGGGGAAGTGGCCGCGCAGGAACCACTCGTCGCCGCGGACCGTGGAGCGGGCGACCACGCGCGCGCCGGGCTCCAGCTCGAGGACCTCGTCGATCAGCAGGAACGGCTCGCGGTGCGGGATCAGCTTCTCGATCTGCTCGCGTCCGAAGGGCGTCGTGAAGTCGCTCACGAGGTCTATCGTAGCCAGATGCCCGATCCGCGAATCCTGGTGCACGAGCGGGAGAGCGTCGCCTCGACGCAGGACGAGCTGCGCGCACTCGCCGAGGCGGGCGCGCCCGCCTTCACGGCCGTGCGGGCGGACGTCCAGCGCGCCGGCCGCGGGCGGCGCGGACGGCGCTGGGAGGCCCCGGCCGGAACCGCGCTGCTGGTCTCGATCCTGCTCCGGCCCGCGCGCTCGGCGCACGAGCTGCCCGTGCTCAGCCTGGCCGGCGGCATCGCCGCTGCGGAGTGCGCGCGCACGTTCGGCGCCGATGCGGGCCTGAGCTGGCCGAACGACGTGCTCTGCGAGGGCCGCAAGCTCGCCGGCGTGCTCGCCGAGCTCGGGCCGGACGGCAGCGTGCTGCTCGGCGTCGGCATGAACCTCTGCTCGCGCGCCGGCGACCTGCCGCCCGCCGATCGCCTCGTCCCCACCTCGCTGCTGCTCGAGACGGGCTCCGCGCCGAGCGCCCCGGTCGCGCTGCTCGCGCTGCTCGGCGCGCTGCGCCCGCTCGCAGACGTCTTCGACCGCGAGGGCGCCCCCGCGATCGCGGCGCGTGCGCGGCGCCTCGACGCGCTCGCGGGCACCGCCGTCGAGCTGCGACTCGCGAGCGGCGAGATCGTGCAGGGCGAGGCTGCGGGCATCGCCGACGACGGCGCCATCCTCGTACGCGGCGCCGACGGCGTGCGGCCGTACGCGAGCGGCGAGGTCGTGCGGCTGACATGAGCGTCTGACACGCTACGCGCTGTGCCTGCGGCCGATTCCCTGCTCGACGTGTTCGTCACCGGCACCGATGACGGCGTCGGCAAGACCTACGTCTGCGCCCTGCTGGCAGCCCGCGCGCGCGAGGCCGGGCTGACGCCGGCGATGCTGACGGCCGTGCAGGTCGGCGAGGACGACGCGACGCGCTGGCTGATCGGCCGCGTGCCCGGGTCGGTCGGTGCGACGGCCCATGCCTACCAGCGCGAGCAGCTGCTGCCCGCCGCCGCCAGCGAGCCCGTCGAGCCGGTCGATCCCGCGCACGTGCGGGAGGTCTACCTGGCGCTGCGCGCCCACAGCGACGGCGTGCTCGTCGAGGGCCCGTCCGGCCTGCTGGCCCCGCTCGGCGAGGGGCTCACGACAGCCGACATCGCGCAGGCGCTCGGTCTGCCGCTCGTGATCGTGTGCCGCCCTGGCGGCGGGACCGTCAACCACGCGGCCCTGACGCTCGAGGCGGCGCGCACGCGCGGGCTCGAGGTGCGCGGCCTGATCGTGAACGGCGCGAGCGACCGCCCCGGGCTCGAGGAGCTCGCGAACCGCTCCGAGCTGGCCCGGCTGGCGCCGATCCTGCAGATCGTCCCGGACGAGACGATCAGCTCGCTCTCGGGCTAGCGACCGCTGCTAGCGGGACCGGAACGGCCCGGCGCGCGCCGTGTTGCCCGCGGGGTCGGCGAGCACCAGCCGCACGCGCGGCGGCACGCCGGCCGGCAGCCGGAAGCGGAAGCCGTTGAGGCCGGCGCGTCGCAGCTTGCGAGCGACGACGACGCGCGCGCCGGCGAGCACGCGCACCGCCGCCGCCTCCGACAGGTGCACGACGAGGAACGCCGTGCGACCGCTCACGCGCAGGCGCACGAAGCGCGCCGCCGGCGGCTGCCGATCGAGCCGGAAGCTCGCGCTCAGGACCTGCTCCCCGACGGCCGTGCGCGCGTGCAGCACGAAGCCGTAGGTGCCGTCCGGCAGCGCGGCGAGCTGTCCGGCCGTGAGCTGGAAGCGCTCGGGCCCCGGTGCGATGGCTGCCGCGATCAGCCCCGCCGGGCTGCGCTTCCCGGACGACGACAGCTCGCCCGAGAGCGTCGCCGGCTGCGTCTCCTGCCACGTCGCGGTGACCGCGCCGTTGCGCCCGACGGCGACCCGGTCGAGCCGGAGCTTGCGCACCGCGCGGATGACGCTCACGGTCTCGCTGCGCTGCGCGACCTGGCCGAGCGCGTCCGTGACGCTCAGGCGCACCGTGTAGATGCCGTCCGCCACCAGGCCGATCGGCCCTTCGCCGCCCCAGCGCGCGCTCTGACCACCGGCCTGCAGCGCGCCATCGGCGATCAGGGTCTGCACGAGCGTGCCGTCGGGCGCGACGACGTCGAGCGTGACCGTCGAGGGCCCCGGCAGGGTGAACCCGATCACCGCGGCGTCGTCGGCGCCGTCGCCGTCCGGCGAGATCACGGCGCTGCTGAGCGAGAGCGGCGGGGCCTGCACCGTGCTCGGCTGCGCCCCGAGCGACGCGAGCAGCGGCAACGCGCTCACGCCGCTCGCGTCGCGTGCCTCGATGCGGTACGCGAGCGGCGTCCCCGTGCCGAGCGGCGTCCCGTCCGAGCGCGCGCCGCTCCAGGTCCACGCGATCGCGGGGCCGGTGCCGCTGCCGCTGGCGACGGGCGCCCCGTGCGCGTCGAGCACGGTGACCGTCCAGCTCGCGCCGCCGAGCACGCGCCCACGGAATGCGATCGGCACGAGCGCGCCGGCCCCGTCCACGCCGAGTCCCGGCGGCGTCGCGGTCGCATCGACGATCTTGGGCGACCCGGAGGCCTGCGCGGCGGCGGCGATCGCATCGAGGTCGGCGTAGATCAGCGCGCCGGGACAGTCGGTCGAGAGCGCGTCGCGGTGGCCGCTGACGACGCGGAACGTGGCGCTCTTGCCCGCCGCATAGCGGTCGTTGCCGCCCGAGACGAGCGTGGCGTGGCCGAGCGGGTCGACGTGCGCGAGGTCGAGCCGCCACGCGATCAGGTTCGTGAGCGCCGTCCTCGTGGCCGGCGTGAGTGGCGCCTGCGCGCCGTTCCCGATCACAGCGATGCCGACGCTCCCGGTGTTGAAGCCCATCGTGTGGGCGCCGACGACGGGGCGGTCGATGCCCCCGGCACGGCCCTCGAAGATGCGCCCGTAGGCGTCGACGAGGAAGTTGTAGCCGATGTCGTTCCAGCCGTTCGAGCGCACGTGGTAGGTGTAGATCGAGCGGATGATCGCCGGCACGTCCGCCTCGGAGTAGCCGTTCGGCGTGTCCGTGTGGTGGATGAAGACCATGTGCGTCGCATCCGCATAGCGCGGCGGCGCGCGCTTGAGCGCCTCGTCGGCGCCCCACCCCGCGCGCGAGATGATCTCGGGCTGCCCGGGCGCCGCCGCGAGCGAGCGGAGCGGGCGCAGCGGGCCGTGGCTCGCCGCGACGAGCGCGACGTGCACGCGGCGCACCGGCCCGCGCACGCGCAGCTGCAGCTCGCGGCTGCCCGCGATCCAGACCGGATCGGAGTGCGCGACGGCCGCAGCGCCGTCGACGTCCAGGGCCGTCCACGGCGACCAGCTGCCGGTCGCGCCCCTCGTGCGCACGGCCACGGACGCTCCCGCCCGCGCCTGCCAGCGCGCGCCCACGAGGTCGAACGCGAACGGCGCGCGCCGCGGGGCGAGCACGTGCGTCCCGGGCGTGCCGGGCGCCGCCACGCTGAGCTCGGCATAGCGCGTCTGCGCCGCGTGCGCCGACGGGGCGAGCGCGAGCACGGCCGCCGCCACGGGCAGCCAGCGGAGCGGCGGGAGCCTCACGCCACCGGCTTCGCGGGCGGCCGCGGCGTCCCTCTACGCGAGTCCACCGGGTATAGGCTGCGATCGCCGATGCGCGCATTGTGCCTCCTGGCCGTCGCACTCATCGCCGGGCTCGCGCTGACGCCGGGCGCCTCGGCTGCGCCGCCGCACGTGCGCGTCGTCGTGCTCGACGCCGACGTGGATCCCGTCACCGCCGACTGGGTGGTCGGCCAGATCCACGCCGCCGGGCGCGCCCACGATGCGGCGGTCGTGCTCGAGCTCGACACGCCGGGCGGCCTGCTGACCTCGCTGCGCCAGATCACGCAGGCCGAGCTGCGCTCGCGGATCCCCGTGCTCGCCTACGTCGCGCCGAGCGGCGCGCGCGCTGCGAGCGCCGGCTTCTTCGTGCTCCAGGCGGCCGACCTGGCGGCCATGGTCCCGGCCTCGAACACCGGCGCCGCGACGCCGATCGACATGGGCGGCGGCAACGTCGGCAGCGATCTGCGCGGCAAGCTGATCCACGACTCCGAGGCGCAGATGCGCTTCCTCGCGAGCGGCAGCGGGCGCAACGCGACGGCCGCCGCGCAGGCCGTGGAGCCGAAGAGCGCGGCCTGCCTGCGCTGCCCGCGCAGCTGGACGGCGGCGGAGGCGCTGCACGACCACGTCATCGACCTCGTCGCCGCCGATCTGCCGGCGCTGCTCGCGCAGGCGGACGGCCGCACCACGGTGCGCAAGCACCTCCGGCTCGCGCTCGCGGGCGCGACGGTCGAGCGCCGCGAGCTGCCGCTGCAGCTGCGCGTGCTCGACGTCCTGCTCGACCCCGACCTGATCACGATCCTGTTCCTCGCGGGCATCCTGGGACTCGCCGTCGAGCTCACGCATCCCGGCCTCGTGCTGCCCGGCCTGCTCGGCGGCGTCTCGCTCGTGCTCGCCCTGCTCGGCCTCTCGATCGTCCCGTTCTCGTGGGCCGGCATCGCGCTCTTCGCGTTCGGGATCCTGCTGCTCGTGCTCGAGGCGCACGTCCCCGCGCACGGCGCGTTCGCCGCCGTCGGCACGCTCTCGCTGCTGCTCGGCGCCGTGATCCTGTTCCGCGTCGACGGCTCGCCCTACGGCACGACGAGCTTCTGGCTCGCGTTCGCGCTGGCGGGCTCGCTCGGGCTGATCTCGCTCTTCTTCCTGACGCGCATCTGGCAGGCGCGGCATCTGCCGCCGCGCGGCGGCGTCTCGCTCGTCGGACAGGCGGCGACGGTCGCGACCGCTCTCCAGCCGGCAGGCCAGGTGCTGATCCAGGGCGAGCGCTGGCAGGCGCGCCTGGCGAGCGGCGGCGCCGCTCCCGGCGAGCGCGTCCGCGTGACGGCGCAGCACGGCCTCGTGCTCGCCGTCGAGCGCGAGGCGGCCGATCCCGCGGCACAGGCGTAGGATGCCCGCATGAACATCCTGCTCGGACTCGTCGTCGTCGTCGTCATCGTGGCCGTCCTCCTCCTGGCCACCGCGGTCCGCGTGCTGCGGGAGTACGAGCGCGGCGTGGTCTTCCGCCTCGGCCGGCTGCTGCCCGGCCCGAAAGGGCCCGGCCTGATCCTGCTGATCCCGTTCGGCATCGACAAGATGGTCAAGACCGAGCTGCGCACGATCACGCTCGCGATCCCGCCGCAGGAGGTCATCACCAAGGACAACGTGCCGGTGCGCGTGACCGCGGTGACGTACTTCCGCGTCGTCGACCCGCAGTCGGCCGTGACGCAGATCGAGAACTACCTCGTCGCGACGTCGCAGATCGCGCAGACGACGCTGCGCTCCGTGCTCGGCCAGCACTCGCTCGACGAGCTGCTCGCGTCGCGCGACAAGATCAACGAGATCCTCCAGGACATCATCGACCAGCACACCGCGCCCTGGGGCATCAAGATCTCCGTCGTCGAGGTCAAGGACGTCGAGCTGCCGACCACGATGCAGCGCGCGATGGCGCGCCAGGCCGAGGCCGAGCGCGAGCGGCGCGCCAAGATCATCGGCGCCCAGGGCGAGTACGAGGCGGCCGAGCAGCTGAGCATGGCCGCCGATCGCATCGCCGCGAGCCCGATCGCGCTCCAGCTGCGCTACCTGCAGACGCTGCTCGAGATCTCGTCCTCCAACAACGCGACGACGATCCTGCCGATCCCGATCGACATCCTGCGCCCGCTGCAGGAGGCGGTCAAGGCGATCACGCCGCCGCCCGCGAGCAGCTAGCTCGCGCGGCGTCCGCGCGGCCGTTTCGCAGACGGGCGGCGGCCCCCCCGACATCGGCGCCGCCAGGTCCTGAGCGCCACTGACCGCGGGCGCGCCGCCTGACGCGACACACCCGCCGGCGTGGCCCTCACGCACGCAGCGTCCCCGCGCGTATTCGCTACGACCTGAGGGCCGCCGCGTGCCGCGCAGCCGGGGCGAGGAACCGCCCGGCGCCGCGCGGCGCCGGGTTCGGAGCGGGCTCGGCCCGCGCGCTCACGCTAGACCGTGTCGTCCTCGCCGTCGCCGTCGTCATCCTCGTCGTCG
>DASXXY010000257.1:0-7272 GCA_036502805.1 Gaiellales bacterium
CGCGCGAGCATGTAGGACTGATCCTTGGCCTCGTCGGCGCCGCGGCCGACGAGCGTGCGGCCGCCGCGCTCCACGAGGCGCGCGTAGTGGCCCGTCGCGACGCGCGCGGCCCCGAGCCGCTCGCCGGCGGCGACGAGCGCCGCGAGGCGGTACGAGCCGTTGCACGTCGTGCACGGGTTGGGCGTCTCGCCGCGCGCGTAGCCGGCCACGAACGGCTCCACGACCGCGCTGCGGAACGCCTCGCGGCCGTCGAGCGTGACGTGCGGGATCCCGAGCGCGTGACAGCTCTCGCGCGCGCGCACGACGGCTGCGGGCGAGCAGCACGCGCGCTCGGCGTCGGGCGCCCGCTCGTCGATCCACAGCCGCAGCGTGAGCCCGACGACGTCGTGGCCGGCCGCGCGCTCGCGCAGCAGCGCGACGGCGGAGTCGACGCCCCCCGACATCGCGACGGCCACGCGGCCGCCGGCGAGCGGCAGCGTCAGCGCGTGCTCGGCCGCGTCGCCGAGCGCGGCGTGCAGCGCGTCGAGCGCGACCGCGGCGCACGCCCGGCCCGCGTCCTCGAGGCCGAGCTCGGCGGCGCACTCGGCGAGCGCTGCGCGCGCCGCGTCGAGGAACGGACGGCCCTCGCTGCGCCTGCAGGCCCAGGCCGCGGCCGCGGTCGCGTGCGCACACGCCGCCGCGCCGAAGCGCGCGGCCGTGACGGTGCCCGCCTCGTCGAGCGCGACCGTGATGCGCACGCGATCGCCGCAGCCGCTCCCCCCTGCCCCCGCCAGGCCCTCGCCCGCGGGCTCGGCGACGCGCCCGGCATGCTCGAAGTCGGACGGCCGCAGCATCAGACGACCGCGCCGGCGCGGCGCAGGAGCTCGGCGCAGGCGGCGACGGCATCCGCGGCGAGGGCGCCGTGGCCGTGCTCGCTGAGCGCGCCGAAGCTGAGCCGCAGCGCGCCCCGCGCCTGATCGGCCGTGACGCCCATCGCGGTCAGCGCAGGGCTCGCGCTCGACTCCGCGCTGGCGCACGCCGGGCCGGCCGCCGCGGCCACGCCGCGCTCGTCCAGCAGCGCCACGAGGGCGTGCCCGTTGAGGCCCTCGAGCAGCGCCAGCGAGTGTCCCGGCGTGCGCTCGGCGTGCTCGCCGACGAACGCGACGCCGGTCACGGCGGCGGCGAGCGCCGTCTCGTAGCCGTCGCGCACGGCGCGGTAGCGCGCGTGGCGCCCGCTGTCGCGGGCCGCGGCCACGAGCGCAGCCGCGAGACCCGCAGCCTGCGCGACGCTCTCCGTGCCCGGCCGCAGCGCCCGTTCCTGACCGCCGCCGAAGAGCACGGGCTCGAGCGACGCGAGGCCGCGGCCGCAGAGCAGGCCGGCGCCCTTGGGCCCGCCGAGCTTGTGCGCGGCCACGGCGGCCGTGACGGCGCCCGGCAGCGCGCCGATGTCGACCGCGAGCGCGGGGCACGCCTGCACGGCGTCGAGGTGCAGCGGCACGCCGCGCTCGGCGCAGATCGCGGCCGCTTCGGCGACCGGCTGGAGCACGCCCGTGAGGTTGCTGGCCCAGATCAGGCTGCAGACGAGATCGCCGGGGCGGACGGCCTCGTCGAGCGCGCTCACGGGCACGCGGCCGTCGGCGTCGACGGGCAGCGTCACGACTTCCGAGCCCGCGCGCTCGAGCGCCTCGACGGCACCGCTGACCGCAGGGTGCTCGAGCGGCGTCGTGACGATCCGGCCCGCGCCGCGCGCGGCGCGGCCGAGGATCGCGATGTTGTCGGCCTCGGACGCCCCGCCCGTGAAGACGACGTCCGCCGCGGCGACGCCGAGCGCCTCGGCGCAGGCGGCACGCGCCGCGTCGAGGCCGGCACGCGCCTCGCGACCCGCCCAGTGGGGCTCCGAGGCGTTGCCGAAGCGCTCGCGCAGGTACGGCTGCATCGCCGCCCAGGCCTCGTCGGAGACCGGCGTCGTCGCGGCGTGATCGGCGTACAGGCGCACGCCCGGAGCGTATTCGGATCCAGATCCGGGCGGCGCCCGATCCAGCGGAGGCCTGGCCCCGTGACGGGCCCGGAGCCGACGGGCGCTAACGTGCCGGGCCGTGCAGCGCCTTCCGCCCGCCGCCGGAGTGCTCGCCCTGGCCGCCCTGTGGGGCGCGAGCTATCTCTTCATCAAGGTCGCGCTGCACGACTTCACGCCCGTCTTCGTGTCCTGGCTGCGGCTCGCGTGCGGGCTCGCCGTCGTGCTGCCGGTCGCAGCGCGGGCGGGCGTCCTGCACCACCTGCGCGGGCGGGGCCGCCACCTGCTGATCGTGGCGAGCCTGCAGATCGCGCTCCCGGTCACGCTCGTCGCCGTCGGCGAGCTGTGGATCGCCTCGTCGCTCGCCGGGCTCCTGAACGCGACCGTGCCGCTCTTCGTGGCGCTGCTCGCGCCGGCGGTCGGCCAGGCCGAGCCGATGGGCGGCCGGCGCGCCCTGGGCCTCGTCATCGGCTTCGCGGGCGTGGCCTGCATCGTCGGCATCGACCTCGGCGACAACCGCAACCTGCTGCTCGGCGCCGCCTGCCTCACGCTCTCCTCGCTCGGCTACGCGCTCGGCAACCTCACGGGCAAGCGCTACCTCTCCGACGTGCCGCCGCTCGCGATCGTCGCCGGGCTGCTCGCGACCGCGGCCGTGCTCACCGCGCCGCTCGCGCTCGCCGGGCTGCCGTCGCACGCGCCCGGGCTGCGGCCGGTCGCCGCCGTGCTCGCGCTGGGCGCCGCCGGCACCGGGCTCGCCTACCTCCTCTACTACGGCGTCATGCTGCGGATCGGCCCGGCGCGCACGTCGCTCGTCGCCTACCTCATCCCGCTCTTCGCGATCGCCTACGGCGTCGTGCTGCTGCACGAGCCGCTGACGGCCGGCCTCGCGGCCGGCATGCCGCTCGTGCTAGCCGGCTGCTGGCTTGCCGGGCGCCGGGCGTGAGACCGTCAGGCCGAGCTCGGCCAGGATCTCGGGCGGCAGCGGAGCCGGCGCGCCCGTGAGCGGATCGGCGCCGCCGCCGAGCTTCGGGAACGCCACGACCTCGCGCAGGTTGTCGGTGCCGCCGAGCTGCATCGCGATGCGGTCGATGCCGGGCGCGATGCCGCCGTGCGGGGGCGCGCCGAAGCGCAGCGCGCGCAGCAGGAAGCCGAAGCGCTCCTCGGCGACGTCCGGCGCGATGCCGATCACGTCGAGCACGCGCGTCTGCAGCTCGGCGCGATTGATGCGGATCGAGCCCGACGCCATCTCGAGGCCGTTCAGCACGAGGTCGTAGGCCTCCGAGGCGACGGCCCCGGGATCGCTCTCCAGGAGCTCCTCGTGCTCGCGCTTCGGCGCCGTGAACGGATGGTGCTCGGCCGTCCAGCCGCCGCCCTCCTCGTTCTCCTTGAAGAGCGGGAAGTCGACGACGAAGAGGAACCTCCAGAGCCCCTCGGGGATCAGCTCGAAGCGACGCGCGAGGTGCGGGCGCAGCGCGCCGAGGACGCGCTCGACGACGGCCTGCGAGTCGGCCGCGATGAACGCGACCGAGCCGTTCTCGGCGCCCGAGGCGGCGCGGATCGCGGCGATCTCGTCCTCCGAGAGGAACTTCGCGATCGGCGAGCGCACGCTGCCGTCGGCCTCGAAGATGAGGTACGCGAGGCCCTTGCCGCCCCACTCCTTGGCGAACTCGGCGAGCTCGTCGAAGTCCTTGCGCGAGAGCGCGCTCGCGGCTCCCGGCACGCTCAGGCAGCGCACGACGCCGCCCGCCGCGACGGCGCCCGCGAAGACGCCGAACTGCGAGCCCGCGACGGCCTCGCCGACGTCGCCGATCTCGAGGCCGTAGCGCAGGTCGGGCTTGTCGGAGCCGTAGCGCGCGAGCGCCTCGCCGTAGGGCATGCGCGGGAACGGCAGCTCGACCTCGTGGCCCGCGTCGCGCCAGACCTCGGCCATCAGCTGCTCGGTCAGCGTGAGGACGTCCTCACGCTCGACGAAGCTCATCTCGAGGTCGAGCTGGGTGAACTCGAGCGCGCGATCGGCGCGCTGCGCCTCGTCCCGCCAGCAGCGGGCGATCTGGTAGTAGCGGTCGAAGCCGCCGCACATCAGCAGCTGCTTGTAGAGCTGCGGGCTCTGCGGCAGCGCGTAGAACGCGCCCGGCTCGAGCCGGAACGGGATCACGAAGTCGCGCGCGCCCTCGGGCGTCGCGCGCGTCATCGTCGGCGTCTCGAGGTCGAGAAAGCCGCGCTCGTCGAGGAAGCGGCGGATCGAGCGCACGGCGCGCGTGCGGATGCCCTGCAGCTCCTGCATGCGCGGGCGGCGCAGGTCGAGGTAGCGGTGCCGGATACGCAGGCTCTCGTCGACGTTCTCGTCGTCGAGCTGGAACGGCAGCACCTCGCTCGACGAGAGCAGCTCGAGCTCGTCGACGGCGAGCTCGACGGCGCCCGTCGGGATCTGGTCGTTACGCGTCGCGGCGCTGCGCGGCACGAGCGCCCCGCGGGCGCGCACGACGCACTCGAGCCGCAGCGCCTGCGCCAGCGCGTGACCGGCCGGTGTGCGCTCAGGGTCGAGCACGAGCTGGACGATGCCGCTGCGGTCGCGCAGGTCGATGAACACGAGCCCGCCGTGGTCGCGCCGTCCGCCGACCCAGCCCGAGAGCGTCAGCTCCCGGCCCGCCTGCTCCGCACGCGGCTCGCCGCACAACATGTCCCGGTAGGCACTCACGCGTTTCGCACGCTCCGCTCGACGTAGTCCACGAGGTCGCCGAGTGCGATCTCGTCATCTCCGTGCCTGACGATGCCACGCGCCCCGTCACCGGCGCGGCAGACCGTGACGATGCGCGCGCGCAGCCGCTCGGCGTGCCGCAGCTGGCCCTTGAGGCTGCGCCCGGCGAGGTCGGCCTGGGCCGAGAGCCCGCGCGCGCGGCCCTGCTCCAGGAGCGCGTGCAGCTGCGGCCGAGCGGACTCGTCCTCGCACGCGACGAACCAGTCGACGGCGCGCGGCTCGGCCGTGATGCCGGCGTCCTCGAGCGCGAGCACGACGCGCTCGGTGCCGCAGCCGAAGCCCACGCCGGGCACGCGGTCGCCGCCGATCTGCTCGGCCAGGCCGTCGTAGCGACCGCCGCCCGAGATCGTGCCGGCCTGCGCGCCGCCGCCCGGGATGACCCACTCCCACGCCGTGCGCTCGTAGTAGTCGAGCCCGCGCACCATCTCGGGCGTCACGCGGTAGGCCACGCCGCGCGCGTCGAGGAACGCGCGCACGCGGGCGAAGTGCTCGGCACAGTCGGCGCAGAGGTGGTCCGTGATGCGCGGCGCATCCGCGACGATCTGCCGGTCGCGCTCGTCCTTGGAGTCGAAGATGCGCAGCGGGTTGAGCTCGAGGCGCGCCTGCGAGTCGGCCGAGAGCTCGCTGCGGAAGCGCTCGAGGTAGGCCACGAGCAGCGCGCGGTAGGCCGGGCGGCAGGCGCTGTCGCCGATCGAGTTGAGCTCGAGCTCGAGGCCGCCGAGCAGGCCGAGCTCGCCGAACCAGGCCGCCTGCAGCGCGATCACCTCGGCGTCCACCGCCGGGTCGTCGGAGCCGAGCGACTCGACGCCGAACTGCCAGTGCTCGCGGTAGCGCCCGCGCTGAGCGCGCGCGTAGCGGAACATCGGCGCGAGGTACCAGAGCTTGACGGGCTGCGGCTCGCGCGCCTGGCCGTGCTCGAGGTAGGCGCGCACGACGGGCGCCGTGCCCTCGGGCCGCAGCGTCAGCTCGCGGTCGCCGCGGTCGGTGAACGAGTACATCTCCTTGCTGACGACGTCCGAGGCGTCGCCGGAGGTGCGCGAGAAGAGCGCCGTGTCCTCGAACGTCGGCGTCACGACCTGTCCGAAGCCCGCGCGCTCGAACACGCGCACGGCGGTCTCGACCACGAGCTGGCGCAGCGCTACGCGCGGCGGCAGCCAGTCGATCGTCGCGACGGGCGCGCGCACCGGGCCGCTCATCGACGCAGCTCCCCGAGGAACGGGTTCGTCGCGAGCTCCTCACCGAGCGTCGTCGGCTCGCCGTGACCACAGAGAACAGGAGTTTCCGGCGGGAACTCGGCGATCAGCGCGGCGATGCTCGCCTGCAAGGTTGGCCAATCCCCCTCACGCAGATCGGTGCGCCCGACCGACCCGCGGAAGAGCACGTCCCCCGAGTAGAGCGCGCCGTCGATCGCGAACGCAACGCTGCCTGGAGAGTGGCCCGGAGCGTTTCTCACGTCGATCGACCAGGGCCCGAGCGCGAGCCGCTCACCCCCTTCGAGTAGGTGGTCGGGCTCGTACGGCTGCGCATCCTGGTAGCCCGGATAGTCGGCTCCGGAGAGCTCGCGCAGCCATGGCGCCTCTCGATCGCTGCTGTATACTGGCGCTCCTGTGGAACGGGCCACGGCGGCCAGTGCGCCGACGTGGTCTATGTGACCGTGCGTGACAAGTACTGCGATCGGTTCGAGCTTCCGCTCTTCGATCACTTCGAGGATGCGGGAGGGTTCGGCGCCAGGGTCGATGACCAGGCACGCAGGCTCGTCCGGGCGACACACCAGGTAGCAATTTGCCTGGTACGGGCCGACGGGGAGCTGGAGGGCTCGGGGGGCGATCGCCGGCTCCTTCGAGGTTGGGGAACGGGCCGCGATGCAGCGGCTGCGGGCGAGAGAGTCTAGCTAGAGTCGAGGTCGTTCGGCCCTCAGGGGCCGCAGAGGAGGTCGGGGCTTAGGATGATCCTGGAGCAGCAGGAACTCAAAGAGCTGTCCGAGTTGCAGCGCCTGATCGAGGCTGGTCTCGAGCGCGGGTCGCTGTCGACGGGCGAGATCGTCGAGGTGCTCGCCGAGCTCGAGATCGAGGTCGAGCAGATCGAGGAGCTGTACCGCGAGCTCGAGGCGCAGGGGATCGAGATCATCGAGACCCCGGCCGTCGTCGAGGAGAAGGCCGCGGCCCCCCAGCGGCTCGTGATCGAGGGCACGACGGACTCGCTGCAGCTGTTCCTGCAGGAGGTCGGCCGCTACCCGCTGCTGACCAAGGTCGAGGAGATCCAGCTCGCCAAGCGCGTCGAGGCCGGCGACCCCCGCGCCAAGCGCCGCATGATCGAGTCGAACCTGCGCCTGGTCGTCTCGATCGCGAAGAACTACCGCGGTCAGGGCCTGGGCTTCCTGGACCTGATCCAGGAGGGCATCCTCGGGCTGATCCGCGCGGTCGAGAAGTTCGACTGGCGCCGCGACCTCAAGTTCTCCACCTACGCGACGTGGTGGATCCGCCAGGCCGTGGCCCGCGCGCTCGCCGACAAGAGCCGCACC
>DASXXY010000258.1:0-12499 GCA_036502805.1 Gaiellales bacterium
CGCCCGCTCGGGCAGCGGCGCGACCGGGAGCCCGAGGGCCTCGAGGCGATCAGCCATCGCGAGCAGGGCCTCGTGCTTCGGGTGCTCGTGCACGCGGTAGAGCGCCGGCCGCTTGGCGCGCGCGAGCAGCCCGCCGACCGCCTCGTTGGCGAGCAGCATCAGCTCCTCGACGAGCGCGTGCGCGCGCGGCTCCTCGTCCCAGTGCGCGGCCACGACGTGGCCGTCGTCGACCTCGAACGACAGCTCGCGCGCCGCGAGCGTGAACGCGCCGCGCGCGTGGCGGCGAGCGCGCAGGTCGCGCGCGAGGGCATCGGCCCGCGCCAGCAGGTCGCCGTGCGGGTGGCGCTTCGTGCCCGCCAGCACCTCGTGGGCCTCGTCGTAGCTCAGCCGCGCGCGGCTGCGGATCAGCGCCCGCCGCACGCGCGGCGCTCCCGGGACGCCGTCCGCGCCGATGCGCACCTCGATGCTGACGACGCGGCGAACCTCGCCGGGGCGCAGGCTGCAGGCGTCCGCCGAGAGCGCGAGCGGCAGCATCGGCTCGACGGAGCCGGGCACGTAGACGCTGCACGTGCGCCGCTCCGCCTCGTCGTCCAGCGCCCCTCCCGGCTTGACGTAGCTCGCGACGTCGGCGATGTGCACGAACGCGCGGACGCCGTCGCCGTCGGGCTCGATGCTGATGGCGTCGTCGAAGTCGCGCGCCGTCGGCGGATCGATCGTGATCGCGTCGAGCGCGAGCAGGTCGTCGCGCCTGCCCTCCGGCTCATGCTCGCGCGAGACCTCCCGCGCCTCGCGGAGCGCATCCTCGGGCCACTCGCGCGCGAGGCCGCGCTGCAGCAGCAGCGCCCGCAGCACGTGCCCGACGTCGTCGGGCGAGCCGAGGCGCTCGACGACGCGCGCGCTGCCCCGCGACTGCTCGACGACCACGAGCTCGCCCGCCTGTACGGCCTGCCCGGAGCGCCGGCCCAGCGCGAGCTGCTGCCCCTCGTCGAAGAACGGCGACGCGACGAGGAACCGCCCCCGGCGCTCCACCGTGCATGCGATCAGTCGGGGCCCGTCGTCCTCGTCGATCACAGGCCGCGCGCCACGGCGACTGCCCGTACGAGCAGCCGCGTGCGTACCTGCACGTCCGGCCGGATTCCGTGGCCGTGGATGTCGAGACCGTTCGGGGTGCGGTAGGTCGCGACCGTCAGCTTGACGGCGCCGCCGCCGGCCACGGGCACGACGGCCTGGATCGAGGCCTTGCCGAACGTGCGCGTGCCGACGATCTTCGCGCGCTTGTTGTCGCTCAGCGCCGCGGCCACGATCTCGGCGGCGCTCGCGGTGGCGTGGTCGACGACGACCACGAGCGGCATCCGCGGCAGCGCCGACTTCGTCGCGCTGACCACGAGCGGCAGCGTGTGGGCGCCGACGTAGGAGACGATGCGCCCCGTGCGCAGGAACACGTCGACCGTGCTCGTCGCCTCCGAGATCAGGCCGCCCGGGTTGCCGCGCAGGTCGAGCACGACGATGCGCGCGTTCCGTGCGGCCGCGCGCACCTCCGCGGCGACGCCGTGCGCGAAGCGCGTGATGCGGATCACGCGCACGCCGTGCCCGGCGTTGCGCCACTGCACCGCCGGCAGCCGCACGACCGCGCGCCGCACCTTCACGACGCGCTCGTGGCCGCCCTTGCGCCGCATGACGAGCTTGAGCGCCCCGCGGTGGGGCGCCTGCAGCGCCGCCAGCGTCGTGTCGATGTGGCCGCGCACGCGCACGCCGTCGACCGAGAGCAGGCGGTCGCCCTTCTTGAGGCCCGCCTTGGCGGCCGGGGAGTGCGGCACGACGGCCACGATCATGAGCGCCGTGCCCTGAGGGTGGACGCGCACGCCCACGCCGTAGAAGCGCTCCTCCGTGTCGGCCTTGAGCGCCGCGTACTGGGCCGAGGTGAGATAGCTCGTGAACGGGTCGTCGAGCTGCGCGATCAGCTGCGGCACGGTACGCGCGGACGCCAGCGCGCTCGGATCGAGCTGGTCGACGTAGCGCTCGCGCAGGACCTGGCGGACGGCGTCGGCGAGCACCGACCCCTTGCTCGCCGCGACCGGCTGCGGGCGCTCGCCTCCGCGCCGCGTCGCATAGCCGAGAGCGAAGGCGACGACGATTGCGGCCAGGACCGCCAGCATGCTGCGCAGGCGCATCGGACGGTCAGTTTACCGCGTGGGGATTCAGACCCGCAAGAACCGGCGCATCGTGACGCCGGAGCCGAGCGCGCCGAGCAGCGTGCCGGCCAGCAGGAGCAGCGGCGCGAGCAGCCAGAACGCGATCGCGTGCGCGCCGTCCTCGTTCAGGGAGGCGGCCGGCAGGTGATCCTTGAGCAGCACGAGCGAGACGCCCAAAAGCGCGATCGAGAGCACGGCTCCGCCGAGGCCGCAGAGCATGCCCTCGAGCACGAACGGCAGCCGTACGAACCAGTTGGACGCGCCCACGAGCTTCATCACCTCGACCTCGCGACGGCGCGCGAAGATCGAGAGCCGGATCGTGTTGGCGATCAGCGCCACGGCCGAGATCGCGAGGATCAGGATCAGCCCGCCGATCACGAGCTCGACGACGGCGGCGTTCCTGAGCAGGCGGTCGGCGTCGCGGCCGCCGTACTTGACGCCGTTCGCCCCCTTCTCCACGCCTGCCAGCCCGCGCACCGAGGCCGCGACGTCCTTGGCCCGGCTCGGGTTCTCGAGCGAGGCCTCCCACGAGGCCGGCAGCGGGTTCGTGAGCACGCTCTCCCAGACCGTCTTCGGCACGCGCGCCTTGAGGCGCTTCCAGGCCTCGGCCTTGGAGACGTAGGCGACCCCGTTCGGCTTCACGTCGGGGTTCTGCCGCAGCCGCGCGCCGATGCCCTTGATCTGCTGCGGGCTCGCGCGCTTGTCGAGGTAGACCGTGACGCGGACGCCACTGCGCTCCTTGTCCACCTTCGCGTAGAGGTAGGTGCCGAAGAGCACGAAGACGCCCAGGAAGTAGAGGACGATCAGCACCGTCACGGTCGCCGCGACGGTGGTTGCGAGGTTGTTGCGCAGCGCGCGCACGGCCTCGACGAGGAAGAAGTCGGCTCGTCGCATCTCGGCTCAGGTCTCCACGTAGCCGCCGCGGCGCTCGTCGCGCACGAGGCGGCCGCGCTCGAGGGCGATCACGCGGCGGCGCATGCGGTCGACCATCTCGCGGTCGTGCGTCGCCATCACGACCGTGGTGCCCGTGCGGTTGATGCGGTACAGCAGCTGCATGATGCCGACCGACGTGTCGGGGTCGAGGTTGCCCGTGGGCTCGTCGCAGATCAGGAGCGGCGGGTGGTTGACGAACGCGCGCGCGATCTAGACGCGCTGCTGCTCGCCGCCCGAGAGCTCGTGCGGGAAGCGGTCGAACTTGTCGCCGAGGCCGACGAGCTGCAGGATCTCGGGCACCTTCTCGTCGATCGCCTGCCGCGTCTGGCCCTGCACCTCGAGCGCGTAGGCCACGTTCTGGTACGCGTTGCGGTTGGGCAGGAGCTTGAAGTCCTGGAAGACGCAGCCGATGTTGCGGCGCAGCTGCGCGACGCGCGAGCGCTTGAGCGTGCCGAGCGAGCGGCCGCCGATCAGGATCGAGCCCTCGGTGGGGTCGAGCTCCTTGATCAGCAGGCGGATGAACGTCGACTTGCCGGAGCCGGACTGGCCGACGAGGAAGACCCACTCGCCCTTGTCGATGCGCAGCGACACGTCGCGCAGGCCGACGACCTTGCCGTCGTAGACCTTCGTCACGCGCTCGAGCGCGATCATCGGGGTGCCGCCGGGCACCTTCACGCGCGGAGCGAGCTCGTCCTCCTCTGCGAGCAGCGCGAGGCGCTCGCCGCGCGAGAGCGTGTGAACCGCGCCGTTGCCGTTGCCGGCGGCGGCGTGCTCGAGCTCGATGTCATCTCGCTTCAGCATGTGTGAGGGCTGCCCGTGGCGGAACGCGCGCACCTGCTGCGCCGGGCATGTTCGGAGGCGCGTCCGTCTACGACGCGCGGCACGAGGTTCCCTGCCCGGAGCGGTTGGGTCGGGCCAGGATAGCACGCGCCGTTCGCACCGAGGCCGGGCCGGAACCTGCGCAGATGCAGGAAAGAGCGGCCTTCCTAGAGGTCGTCGTCGGCGTCCGGCGAGGTGCCGAGCGTGCCCGCGGCCGCTCCCAGCAGGTAGGCGCTGATGAACGGGTCGAGGTCGCCGTCGAGCACGCCCTGGGCGTTGCCGTCCTTGCGCCCCGAGCGGTGGTCGTTGACCATCGTGTACGGGTGCAGCACGTACGAGCGGATCTGCGATCCGAACGCGTTGTCGCTCAGCGTCCCGCGCTCGCGTGCGAGCTCCTGCATGCGCGCCGCCTCCTCGCGCTCCAGCAGGCGGCTCTTGAGTACGCGCATCGCGGTGTCCTTGTTGGCGTGCTGCGAGCGCTCGTTCTGGCACTGCACGACGATGCCGGTCGGCAGGTGCGTGATGCGCACCGCCGAGTCGGTCTTGTTGACGTGCTGGCCGCCGGCGCCGGAGGAGCGGTAGGTGTCGATGCGGAGGTCGCTGTCGTCGATCTCGATCGCCGCGTCGGGCGGCAGCTCGGGCGCGACGTCGACCTGGGCGAAGCTCGTCTGGCGCCGGTGCGCCGAGTCGAACGGGCTGAGGCGCACGAGCCGGTGCACGCCGCGCTCGGCGCCGAGCACGCCGTAGGCGTTGTCGCCGTGCACGCGGAAGACGGCCGACTTGAGGCCCGCCTCCTCGCCCGGCGTCGCGTCGAGCACGTCGAAGCCGAACTTGCGCCGCTCGGCCCAGCGCTCGTACATGCGCAGCAGGATCTCGGCCCAGTCCTGCGCGTCCGTGCCGCCCGCGCCGGCGCTCAGCGTGACGATGGCGTCGCCGCCGTCGTACTCGCCCGAGAACAGCGCCTGCTCCTGCAGCAGCGCGATCTCCGCCTCGAGCGCGGCGATCGTGCCGTCGGCCTCGGCCTGCAGGTCGCCGTCCTCGCTGACCATCTCGAGCAGCGTCGGCAGGTCGCCGATCTCGCTGTCGAGACGGCGGTAGGCGTCGAGCTTGCGCTGCGCGCGCGAGTGCTCCGCGCTGACCACGGCCGCGTGCTTCGGGTTGTCCCAGAAGCCGGGCGCCGAGAGCTGCTGGTTCAGCTCCCCGAGACGTCGTTCGAGCGCAGCGGGGTCAAAGATAGTCACGGACCCACGCCAGGCGGGCCCTCAACTCCTCGGCAGCGGCCTCGAGCTCCCCGGCCGAGCGCATCTAGCGACCTCCGCGAGGGAGCACTAGGCGGCCTGACCGTGACAGCGCTTGTACTTCTTGCCGGACCCGCACGGGCACGGGTCGTTGCGGCCGATCGCCTCGGCGCCGTTGCTGGCGGCGGTCGCGCGCGGCGCGGACGTCGAGGTGGACGAGCCGCCGGTGCCCGCGGGCGTGTACGTCGACGTGGACGAGCCCCCGCCGTAGGCGCCGGAGGCGACGTCGCTGCCGCCGTCGTCGTAGATCAGCTGACCGGAGTCCGGCCGCTCGAGCTCGGCGTCCTGCGCGGTCACCTCGACGTGGAAGAGCATCGAGACGACCTCCTCGCGGACGCCCGCCATCATCTCCTCGAACATCGCGTGGCCCTCGACGCGGTACTCGACGAGCGGATCCTTCTGCGCCATCGAGCGCAGGTGGATGCCCTCGCGCAGGTAGTCCATCGAGTCGAGGTGCTCGCGCCAGTGCGCGTCGATCACCTGCAGCAGGAAGAAGCGCTCGAGCTGACGCATGATGTCGTCGTCGAGCCCGGGCGTCTCGGAGAGCTCCTTCTCCTTGCGCTCGTAGGCCAGGTGCGCATCCGCGATCAGCCGCGTGATCAGCTCCTCGCGCTCGAGCTCCGCGGTCGGGCCGAGCTCCTCGGCCGTCATCGTCACGGCCGTGACCTGGTGGTAGCCGGCGAGCAGTCCCTCGAGATCCCACTCCTCGGGGAAGTTCGACTCGGCGTGCGCCGTCACGATGTCGTCGACGACGTCGTCGATCCACTCCAGGATCGACTCGCTGAGGTCGTCGCCCTCGAGCACGCCGCGGCGCTCGGCGTAGATGACCTCGCGCTGCTTGTTGAGCACGTCGTCGTACTTGAGCACCTGCTTGCGCATGTCGAAGTGCATCTCCTCGACGCGCTTCTGCGCGCCTTCGATGCGCTTCGTGAGCATCTTGTGCTCGATCGGCTCGTCCTCGCCCGGGCCGAGCTTGTCGAGGATCGTGAAGATGCGGTCGCCGGCGAAGAGGCGCACGAGCTGATCCTCGGCCGAGAGGAAGAAGCGCGTCTCGCCGGGGTCGCCCTGACGGCCGGAGCGGCCGCGCAGCTGGTTGTCGATGCGGCGCGACTCGTGGCGCTCCGTGCCGATCACGTACAGCCCGCCGAGATCGGTGACGCCGTCGCCGAGCTTGATGTCGACGCCGCGGCCGGCCATGTTGGTCGCGATGGTGACCGCGCCGCGCGTGCCGGCGTCCTTGATGATCTGGGCCTCCTGGCCCTCCTGCCCCGTGCGCGCGTTGAGCACGTTGTGCTGGATGCCCTTGCGCTCGAGCAGCGCGGCGACGCGCTCGGAGACCTCGACGGAGATCGTGCCGACGAGGACGGGCTGGCCCTCGGCGTTGCGCTCCGCGATGTCGTTCACGACCGCGCGGAACTTCTCGTCCTCGGTCTTGTAGATGAGGTCGTTGCGATCGATGCGCGTGACGGGCACGTTGGTCGGGATCGGCACGACCTCGAGCCCGTAGATCTCGTGGAACTCGTTGGCCTCCGTGAGCGCCGTGCCGGTCATGCCCGCGAGCTTGTCGTAGAGCCGGAAGTAGTTCTGGATCGTGACCGTCGCGACCGTCACGTTCTCGGCCTCGATCTTCACGCCCTCCTTGGCCTCGACGGCCTGGTGGAGGCCCTCCGACCAGCGGCGGCCCTCCATGATGCGGCCCGTGAACTCGTCGACGATCTTGACCTCGCCATCGACGACGAGGTACTCGACGCCGTTGCTGTAGAGCGACTCGGCCTTGAGCGCCTGGATCAGGTGGTTGACCATCTGGCTCGAGCCGGGCGCGTAGAGGTTCTCGACGCCGAGGCCCTGCTCGACCTTGGCGACGCCCGACTCGGTCGGCGCAGCGGTCTTGCGCTTCTCGTCGACCTCGAAGTCGTCGCCGGGCGTGAGGCCCTTCACGATCTTCGCGAACGTGTAGTAGATGTCGGCGGCTTCCTCGGGCTGGCCGGCGATGATCAGCGGCGTGCGCGCCTCGTCCACCAGGATCGAGTCGACCTCGTCCACGATCGCGAACGTGTGCGGCCGCTGCACGGTCTCGTCGATCTCGGTCGCGAGATTGTCGCGCAGGTAGTCGAAGCCGAACTCCGAGTTCGTGCCGTACGTGATGTCGCACTCGTAGGCCGCCTTGCGGGCCTGCGGCTCCATCTGCGCCTCGATGATGCCGACCGTCATGCCGAGCGCCTCGTAGACCGGGCGCATCCACTCCGCGTCGCGGCGGGCGAGGTAGTCGTTGACGGTGACGAGGTGCGCGCCGTCGCCGAGCAGGGCGTTGAGGTAGAGCGGCAGCGTCGCGACGAGCGTCTTGCCCTCGCCCGTCTTCATCTCGGCGATCGCGCCCTCGTTGAGGACGGCGCCGCCGACGAGCTGGACGTCGAAGTGGCGCATGCCGAGCGAGCGCTTCGCGGCCTCGCGCACGCAGGCGAACGCCTCCGGGAGCATGTCGTCGAGCTCCTCGCCCTCGTCGAGCCGGGCGCGGAACTCGGCCGTCTTGCCGCGCAGCGCGTCGTCGCCGAGCTGCTCGACGGTCGGCTCCCACGCGTTCGTCTCCTCGGCGACGAGCTCGAGGCGGCGCAGCAGGCGTCCTTCGCCGGCGCGGAGCAGCTTGTTGAGAAAGTCGACCATGGCCTCACGTGATGGTGATGCGCCGGCCCGCGGAGGGCGGCGGGAGCGTAGGTGCTCCTAAATGAACGGTAGCAGGCGGCTTCGTGACCGCCCCGCCCCGCGGGTCAGCCCTGAACCGGCTCGATCACGCCGAGATTGCCGTCGCGGCGGCGGTAGATGACCGCCACGGCATCGCTCTCGGCGTTCAGGAAGACGTAGAACTCGTGCCCCACGAGCTCGAGCTGGAGCGCGGCCTCGTCGGGGTGCATGGGCTTCATGTTGAAGCGCTTCGTCTTGACCACGGTCGGGATCGGGAGCGCGGGCTCGCTGCCGTCGGCGTCGGCCGCGACGGCCTCGGCCTCGTCGGCGTCGGACAGCGGCAGCAGCGCCTCGAGGTCGCGTGCCTGGTGATGGGGCCGCCAGTGCCGCCGGCGCTCGCGGTAGCGCCGCACCTGGCGGTCGAGCTTGTCCACCGCGAGATCGATCGCCGCGTACATGTCGGCGGCCGACTCGTGGGCGCGCAGCACGGGCCCGCGCGTCCACACGGTCAGCTCCGCGTACTGGTTGGCGCTGATCGAGCGGTTGCGCTCGATCGCGAGCTCGAGATCGACGCGCGTGTCCTCGGTCAGGTGGCGCTCGATCCGCGCGAGCTTGCGAGCCGCGTACTCGCGGATGGGCTCGGTGACATCCAGGTTCCTGCCGCTGACCTGAAGTTGCATCGCGTGCCTCCCCGCTCGGGTCCGTCGTTCGTTGGAGTCTGCCACGAGGCGGCCCGCGCGCAAAGGACCGATCGAGGGGCGTGCGCGCCAGCGTGACGACGTGCACCTCCCCCGCGCCCGCCCGCCGCAGCGCGCGTGCGCACTCGTCGACGGTCGCGCCCGTCGTGTAGACGTCGTCGACGAGCACGAGCGAGCGCGGGCCGGCGCGAGCCTCGAACGCGTCGCGGACGTTGCGGCGGCGCGCCGCGGCGTCCAGTCCGCGCTGCGGCCGCACGGCGCGCGTGCGGGCGAGCAGCGGTACGACGGGCATCTCCCACCAGCGCGCGAGCCCTGCGGCGAGCTCGCCGGGCGGATCGGCGCCGCGCAGCAGGAAGCGGTCGCGCACGGCGGGCACGACGGCGATCGCGTCGGCGACGGGGCGCGGCACCTCGTGCACGACGAGCGCCGCCGCGAGCGCGCCGGGCGCGATCTCGCCGCGCTTCCAGCGTGCGAGGAGCTGCTGCAGCGGCCCGTCGAGCCAGTGCGCGGAGCGTGCCGTCGTGAACCAGCGCAGGCGGGCGCAGGCGCGGCAGGCGCCGACCGCGAGCGCCGTCGGCGACCCGCAGCGCGCGCACAGCGGCGCCGTGAGCGCGCGCATCCGGGGCCCGCACTGATCGCACATCCAGTCGCCCGGCCGGCGGCACGCGACGCAGCGGCGCGGCAGCACGAGGCGGACGAGCGAGAGCAGCGAGGACATGCGGCCAGGCTAGGCCCGGCGGGTGTCACGTGTCTGTGCCGGAGCGTGCCCGGGGGGGCTCAGCTCGCGGCGGCGGGCAGGCTCTGCGCGAACGGCGCGCGGTGCACGCCGGCCTCCGTGACGATCGCCGTGATGTTGGCCGCGGGCGTGACGTCGAAGGCGGGATTCGCGACGGCCGTCCCGGGTGGCGCGGTGGCGCGGCCGCCGAAGCGCGCCACCTCGTCCCCGGCGCGCTCCTCGATCGGGATCTCGTCCCCGCTCGCGATCGCGTGATCGATCGTCGAGGAGGGCGCGACGACGTAGCACGGCACGCCGTGGGCGGCCGCGAGGACCGACAGCGTGTAGGAGCCGATCTTGTTCGCCGCATCGCCGTTGCGCGCGATGCGATCGGCGCCGAACACCACGGCGTCGACGAGCCCGCGCGCGAACAGCTGCCCGGCCGCCACGTCGGCGATGAGCGTGTGCGAGATGCCGTCCTCGCCGAGCTCCCAGGCCGTCAGGCGCGCGCCCTGCAGGAGCGGGCGCGTCTCGTCGACCCAGACGTGGATGCGCGGGTCGTCGTCGAACGCGGCCCGCACGACGCCGAGCGCCGAGCCGTAGCCCCCGGTCGCGAGACCGCCGGCGTTGCAGTGCGTGAGCACGCGCGCGCCCGCCGGCAGCAGGTCGGCGCCGTGACGGCCCATCGCGCGGCAGCGTGCGACCTCGTCCTCGTGGATGCGCAGGGCGAGCTGCTCGAGGGCTGCGCGGACGGCGCCCGGAGCGGCCGGGCCTGCGGCTGCGGCAGCCCGCTCGATGGCGTCGTCGCAGCGAGCGAGGGCCCAGCCGAGGTTGATCGCCGTCGGCCGGGACGCGGCGAGCTCGTCGCGCGCCGCCGCGAGCTCGTCGCGCAGACCCTGCGTCGTCGGCGCAGCGGAGCGCCGCGCCGCCTGCGCCATGCCCATCGCGGCGGCGATGCCGATCGCGGGCGCTCCGCGGATCGCCAGCTCGCGGATCGCCGTGCACAGCTCGGCCGTCGTCGCGCAGCGCCGGTCGACGCGCTCGCCCGGCAGCCGCGTCTGGTCGAGCATGACGACGGCGTCGCCTTCGAGCCGGATCACGTCGCCGGGCGCCAGCACGGGGCGGAGTGTAGACGCGAGGGTGGCATCCGGCGGCTCGCTGCGAGCGGCACCGGGCCGGCGGTGCCCGTTGCGTCTCACGCTCCAGCTCCGTCTGGCAGCCGACCGCGACGCCGACGCCGACGCCTGGCGATCCGACGATCGGAGGAGCCGCGCCCCGCAACCGCACGTGGCGCCGGATCGGGCCACGTGCGATGTCCAGAGGCGGACGCCGCCGGCGGCGCGCGCCCGCTAGGTGGCCGCTGCGAGGGCCTGCTTGAGCTCGACGATGCGCTCGATCTCGTACGGGTCGGCGCCTGCCGCCCGCGCCGTGTAGACGCTCGCATGGTCGAGCAGGGAGAGCAGCCAGAAGGCGCGCGCCGTGCGCGTCTGGCCCTGGCCCGTGAGCACGCGGTGGAGCGTCGCGTCGTCGTCGATCAGGCGCGGGGTCGTGGCGATGGTGGCGCGGATCGTGGGCGGATCGTCGGGATCGGCGAGATGGATCGCCGCGTGGCGGCCGCCGGTGCGGGCCGTGCCGGCCCAGCCGACGATCTCGTTGTGGTCGGCCTCGGGCAGCTCGCCGAAGGCGGCCACGGACTTCGCGTTCTCGTTCAGCTGGCTCTTGAAGCGGCGGGCGACGGCCGACAGCGGCCCATGGCCGTAGACCCACGTCGTGGTCGACGCCAGGGCCTCGCCGAGCTCGCTCGCGAGGCTGCCCCCGCGATCGGAGGCGACGGCGTCGCAGGCGTGCGCCGCGGCGCGGATGTCGGCTCCGGTGGCGGGCGTGACGGCCGCGTGCTCGAGCACCGCGGCGAGCGCGCCGAAGAGCGAGCCGAGCGCCGCGCGCGGAGGCAGGCCGCCCTGGACGCGCACGACCCGGCCGCCGGCGGCGCGCACGATCTCGCCGAGCTGCTCGCCCGCCGTCACGGCGATGACGTCCGCACCGCGCGCGATCGCCGCGCGGGCGGCCGAGAGCGTCTCGGCCGTGGCGCCGCTGTAGGAGATCGCGACCACGAGGTGCCCGGGCGCGATCCAGCCGGGCAGCGTGGCCGAGCGGTTGACGACGGTCGGGGCGCGCAGCGCGTCGCGCCACAGCGCCTCGGCCAGGCTGCCGCCGATCGCGGAGCCGCCGAGCGCGCTGATCGTGGCCGATGCGGGCGGCGCGGCGCGCGCAGCCCCGAGCGCCGCCTCGCCGGCCGCGTGGCCCTCGCGCAGCTGCGCGCCGAGCTGCCCGACCAGGCCGAACATGTCCTCGTAGAGACTCATCGCGCGACCTCCGTCGCCTCGCGTCCGCCTTCGGGGAAGATCCGTTCATCGGCCGCGACGCGCGTCCCCGGCGCGATCACGACTCCGGGGCCGATCACGGCGCCCGGCTCGATCCGGGCGCCGGCGCCGATCACGGCGCGGGGGCCGATGACGGCGCTCTCGACGAGCGCGCCCTCCCCCACCCGCGCGCGCTCCTGCACGACCGCGCCGGCGAGCTGCGCGAGCTCCTCGATCTCGGCCCCGAGCGCGACCGAGCTGCCGGCGCCGACGTGGACGCCCGCTGCGATCACGGCACCGGCGGCGACGTGGCAGGGCGGGTCGAGCACGGCCTCGGTCGAGACCGTGGCGCCGTCGTCGATCCAGCGCGCGCCCGGCATGAGGCCCGGCAGCTGCGAGGAGATGCGGCCGGCGAGCAGGTCGTGATGCGCGGCGATGTAGCTCAGCGGCGTGCCGACGTCCGACCAGTAGCCGGCCTGGCGCAGCGCGAAGAGGCCGTCGCCGACCAGCGACGGGAACGACTCGCGCTCGATCGAGACCGCACGGCCGTCCTCGATCAGGTCGAGCACGCCCGGCTCGAGCACGTAGGCGCCGGCGTTGATGAGGTCGGTGTCGATCTGCTCGGGAGTGGGCTTCTCGAGGAATCCGACGACGCTGCCGTCGGCCGCGGTGCGGACGAGGCCGTAGCGGCTCGGATCGTCGACCGGCGTGAGCGCGATCGTGGCGGTCGCGCGGCGCTCGCGGTGGGCCGCGACGAGCTCCGCGAGCGGGGCGTCCGCGAGGATGTCGCCGTTGAGCGCCAGGA
>DASXXY010000259.1:0-8740 GCA_036502805.1 Gaiellales bacterium
GAGGAGGATCTCGAGCAGCGCTACCGCCGCCGCCCGAACGTCCGCCCGCTCGACGCCCGCCGCGGCCGCGGCGAGGTTCGCGTCGACAACATCTTCTCGGAGGACGCGGCGCCCGCCGGCCGCAGGCGCCTGCGCGACGCCGGGGGCCAGACCGCGGTGCTGCGGCCCGCCGACTCGATCGGCGCCGACGACGTCCCGAAGGTCTACCTCAGCGTGCCGCGCACGTTCAACGACGCGCAGCCGATCGGCGACCGCTACAAGCGCGGCATCCCGGTCATCATCAACCTGCAGACCGTCGAGGCCAGCCTCGCGAAGCGCCTGATCGACTTCGCCTCCGGCCTCACGTACGCGCTCGAGGGCCGCATGCAGCGCATCGCCGACAAGGTCTTCCTGCTCACGCCCGAGAACGTCGAGCTGTCCGCCGAGGATCAGGCGCGCTACCTCGACGCGGGCTTCTTCAACCAGGCCTAGCCCGGCTCCGCCGGTCGCGCGGCGTTGGCCCCCGTCCGAGGGCCCTGGATGCAGCGTGGCCGCTCTCCGCGTTGAGTGAGCACGGCCGCGCCCGCTGCGAGACCTGCCGCAGCCGTCGCACACGCGGGCTGAGCGTCCGTGCGGGCGCGTGGCGTACCCTCCGCGCATGCTGACGCTGGAGGAGCTGAGCGCCGAGGTCGCGAGCGGCCGCGTGGACACGGTGATCATCGCGATGACCGACATGCAGGGCCGCCTGCAGGGCAAGCGCCTCTCGGCGAGGGCGTTCGTCGCCGACATCGCCGAGCACGGCGCGGAGGGCTGCAACTACCTGCTCGCGGTCGATGTCGACATGAACACCGTGCCGGGGTATGCGATGTCGTCGTGGGAGGGCGGCTACGGCGACTTCGTGTTCATGCCCGACCTCGCGACGCTGCGGCGCATCCCGTGGCTCGAGAGCACCGTGATGGTGCAGTGCGACCTGCTCTGGTACGACGGGTCGCCCGTCGTCGCGTCGCCGCGCCAGGTGCTGCGGCGCCAGCTCGAGCGCATCGCCGAGCGCGGCTGGCAGGCGTTCGCGGGCTCGGAGCTCGAGTTCATCCTCTTCGACGAGAGCTATGAGTCGGCGCGCGACAAGGGCTGGCGCGGCCTGCGGCCCGCGAACGCCTACAACGTCGACTACTCGATCCTCGGCACGACGATGGTGGAGCCGGTCGTGGGCGCGATCCGCCGCGGCATGGCGGGCGCCGGCATGCTCGTCGAGGACTCCAAGGGCGAGTGCAACCTCGGGCAGCACGAGGTCAACTTCCGCTACCAGGAGGCGCTGCGCATGGCCGACGACCACGTCGTCTACCGCAACGGCGCCAAGGAGATCGCGTTCCTGCAGGGCAAGGCGCTCACGTTCATGCCCAAGTTCGACGAGCGCGAGGGCAACTCGTGCCACATCCACCTGAGCCTCTGGGAGGCCGGCGCGAGCCTCTTCCCGGACGCCGGCGGCCACGACATGAGTCCACTCTTCCGGCAGTTCATCGCCGGCCTCGTGCGCCACACGCGCGAGCTGACGCTGATGCTCGCTCCGAACGTCAACTCCTACAAGCGCTTCGTGCGCGGCTCGTTCGCGCCGACCGCGCTCGTCTGGGGCCACGACAACCGCACCTGCGCGCTGCGCGTCGTCGGCCACGGGCCCGGGATGCGCGTCGAGAACCGCGTCGCCGGCGGCGACGTCAACCCGTACCTCGCGTTCGCGGCGCTGCTCGCGGCCGGACTCGCCGGCATCGACGGCGAGTACGAGCTCGGGGCCGCCTGGACGGGATCCGGCTACGAGGCGCGCGACGAGCCGCACGTGCCCTCGACGCTGCACGAGGCGCGCGCGCTGTTCGCCGGCTCGGCGCTCGCGCGCTCGGCGCTCGGCGACGAGGTCGTCGACCACTACCTGAACGCCGCGACGGTCGAGCTCGACGCCTACGACGCCGCCGTCACCGACTGGGAGCTGAAGCGCTCCTTCGAGCGCCTGTGAGCCGCCCGCGCATCGGCATCTGCGCGTACCGCACGCACGCCCGCTGGACGCACTGGGAGCTCGCCGCGACGGTCATCCCGCAGGGCTACATCGAGGGCGTGAGCCTGGCCGGCGGCGTGCCGATCCTGCTGCCGCCGACGCCCGATGGGGCGAGCGACCCCGGCGAGGTGCTCGCTGCGGTCGACGGCCTCATCCTCAGCGGCGGGCCCGACCTCGACCCCGCGCTCTACGGCGCCGAGCTCGAGGAGGGCACCGACGAGCCGACGCCCGAGCGGCAGATCCGCGACGCCTTCGAGCTCGCGCTGCTGCGCGAGGCGCGCATGCGCGGCCTGCCCGTGCTCGGCATCTGCCGCGGCCTGCAGCTGATGAACGTCGAGCGCGGCGGCACGCTCGTGCAGGACGTGACGCGCGCCGGCCTCGAGCTCGCGCCGCACCGCCCCGAGCTCGGCACCTACGGCCGCCACGCGGTCACGACCGAGGCCGGAACGGCGACCGCGGGCGTGCTCGGCGCACGCGTCGACGACATCCACTCCCACCATCATCAGGGCATCGACGCCGTGGGGGAGGGGCTGGTCGTCTCGGCGCACGCCGCCGACGGCAGCATCGAGGCGATCGAGGATCCCTCGCAGGCGTTCTGCCTGGCGGTGCTGTGGCATCCGGAGGAGTCGCCCGACACGACCGGCGCGCCGCTCTTCCGGGCGCTCGTGGAGGCTGCGCGAGCGCACGCGCAGACCTGAGGGAACGGCTGTGGCGAAGCTCGTCTACTCCGCGATCACGTCGCTCGACGGCTACGTCGCCGACGCCGGGGGCCGCTTCGACTGGTCGCTGCCCGACGACGAGGTGCACGCGTTCGTCAACGACCAGGAGCGGCCGGTCGGCACCTACCTCTACGGCCGGCGGCTGTACGAGGTCATGCGGGCCTGGGAGAGCGCGGACGGGCCGGACTTCGCCGCGCCGCTGATGCAGGACTACGCGGCGATCTGGCAGGCGGCCGAGAAGGTCGTCTACTCGTCGACGCTGGACGCCGTCGCGACGGCGCGCACGCGGCTCGAGCGCGCCTTCGACCCCGGCGCCGTGTGGCGCATGAAGGCGGAGGCCGCGCGCGACCTCGGCATCGGCGGCCCCGGCCTCGCGGCCGAGGCGCTGCGCGCCGGCCTCGTCGACGAGTGCAACGTGCTCGTCTCGCCCGTCGTCGTCGGCGGCGGCACGGCGTGGCTGCCGGCCGGCCTGCGCCTGCGCCTCGAGCTCCTCGACGAGCGCCGCTTCGGCAACGGCGTCGTCCACCTGCACTACCGCACGCGCGGCGAGCCGGTCTAGAGGTCGCCGCCGCGCGGCTCGCGCGGGAGATCGTCCACGACCTCCCAGTCGGCGCGCTGCTCGTCCCAGATGTGCCCGGACGTGCGCAGGCCCGTCTCGCCGTCCAGCGTGCCCGCGGAGATCGAGATCGTCGGCCGCCCGGGCGCGCTCCAGAACAGGCTCGACCCGCACGCCGCGCAGAACCCGCGCTCCCCGCCGGTCACGCTCTCCGGCCCCGGGAACCAGCGCAGCTGCTCGCGCGGATCCTCGAGCGAGAGCTGCTCGCGCCCGACCGCCGTGTAGGCCCCCGCCGTCCCGTGCGAGCGCCGGCACTCGACGCAGTGGCACACGATGACGTCCCGCAGCGGCCCCGCGAGCGAGTACCGCACCGCGCCGCACACGCATCGTCCAGTCGCCATGCGAGCAGCCTAGCGAGCGCAGACGACCCGAACGGGGTCAGACCCCGTTGGGCGCGGTCGTAGCGCGCCGGACGGCGGCCTGCGTTCCTGCGAACGGCCCGCAAGTACCATCCGACGCGTGAGTTCCACCACCGTCCTCGGGTCGATCGGCGCCGGCAACATGGCCGGGGCCATGATCGAAGGCTGGGTGCGCGCCGATCCGTCGCTCGGCGAGCGCATCCTCGTCACCGATCGCGGCTCCGGGCGGGCCGCCGCGCTGGCGGAGCGGCTCGGCGTGCAGCACGTGGCCGACAACGCCGAGCTCGTGCGCCGCGCCGACGTGCTGCTGATCGCCGTCAAGCCGATCGACGTCGAGCGCGTCCTGCGCGACTCCTCCGAGCTGATCGACTCCGCCACGGCCGTCGTCTCCGTGGCCGCGGGCGTCGCCACGACGACGCTCGAGAACGTGCTCGAGCAGGGCGTCCCGGTCTTCCGCTGCATGCCGAACGTCGGCGTCAAGGTCGGAGCGGGCACGCTGTGCTTCGCGAAGGGGCCGTTCGCCGGCACGGACTCCGAGACTCGCGCGCTCTCCTGGCTCGAGCAGATCGGCACCGTCGTCAAGCTCGAGGAGCGGCTGTTCGACGCCGCGACGGCGCTCGCCGGCTCGGGCCCCGCGTTCCTGGGCCTCGTGATCGAGGCCTTCGAGGACGCCGGCATCACGAGCGGGCTGTCGGCAGCCTCGGCGCGCGCGCTGATCCTCTCGACCATGGTCGGCACCGCGAACCTGCTCGACGAGACCGGCATCTCGTGCTCCGACCTGCGGCGCATGGTGACCTCGCCGGGCGGCACGGCCGCGGCCGGGCTGGCGCAGATGGAGCGCTCGTCGGTGCGCGGCGGGATCATCGACGGCGTGCTCGCCGCGGCCGCCCGCGCCGGGCAGCTCGGCTGATGAGCAACCACACGATCGATCTCGTCGAGACCTGGGCGCAGGCGTTCGTCGACGTCTACACGATCCTCATCATCGCCTGGCTGATCTCGAGCTGGGTGCGCCTGCCGTACAACATCTGGATCAGCCGCACCCGCACGTTCCTGGACGACACCGTGAGCCCGTACGTCGGCGTCTTCCGGCGCCGGCTGCCGATGTTCGGCCCGCTCGACCTCTCGCCGATGCTGGCGATCATCGTGCTGCAGGTGGCGGAGCGGATCCTCATCAGCGTGCTCGACGGCTTCCGACCCGCGGGCTGATGCTGCGTCGCGAACCGACCGCTGCCCGCCCGCTCGGCCGGGCACGGCACGCGCGCGAGCAGGCACGGCCGAGCCTCGCCGGCTGGACGGGGATGCTCGCGCTCGCGGTCGCGGCGCTGGCCGCCGACCAGCTCACGAAGGCCGCGGTCGTGCACTCGCTCAACATCAACGAGGCCGTCGACATCCTCCCTGGACTCTCGTTCTGGCACGTGCAGAACACGGGCATCGCGTTCGGCGTCTTCACGGGCCGGCTCTCGTTCGTCGTCCTGCTGACGCTCGCCGCGATCGTCTGGATGCTCGCGTTCTTCGCGCGCTCGGGCGCCCGCCACCCGCTCATCCCGGTCGCCATCGGCCTGCTCCTCGGCGGCAGCGTCTCGAACCTCTGGGACCGCGCCTACAACAACTTCGTGACGGACTTCATCTACATCCGCCTGCTGCCGAACTTCAATCTCGCCGACAGCTTCATCGTCACGGGGGTTGCGCTGCTGATCTTCACGCTCGTGCGCGGCGAGCCGGGCGAGCGGAGCGAGGGCATGCCGTGGGACGCGAGCTGATCGCGCACGAGGATGCCGCCGGCGTGCGGCTCGACCGCTATCTCGCCGACTACGCCGGCCTGCCCTCGCGCGCGGCCGTGGAGCGGCTGATCGAGCGCGGCGCGGTGCGCGTCGACGGCGAGCGCGCGACGAAGTCGCTGCGGCTCGCGGGCGGCGAGGTCATCGAGCTCGAGGAGGACGCCGTGGCCGCGCCCGCCGGGCCCGAGCCCGGCGCCGAGCTGGAGCTGCCGCTCGCCTACAGCGACGAGCATGTGATCGTCGTCGACAAGCCCGCGGGCGTCGTCACGCACCCGGCGCCCGGGGTCGTCGGACCGACGCTCGTCGGCGCGCTGCGCGGCCTCGGGCTGCGCGGCGGCGACGACGAGCAGCGCCCGGGCGTGATCCACCGGCTCGATCGCGACACCTCGGGGCTGCTCGTCCTGACGCGCAGCGACGAGGCCTTCGCCGGCCTCGGCGAGCAGATGCGCGCGCGCCGCATCGAGCGCGAGTACGTCGCGCTCGTGCGCGGCCGCCCGCCCTCCCGCAAGGGCACGATCGATGCGCCCATCGGCCGCGACCGCCACGACGTCGGCCGCATGGCCGTCGGCGGCCGCGCCGAGCGCCCGGCCGTGACGCACTTCGAGCTCGCGCGGCCGCTCAAGGGCGCGAGCCTGCTGCGGCTGCGGCTCGAGACCGGCCGCACGCACCAGATCCGGGTGCACATGGCGGCGATCGGGCATCCGATCATCGGCGACCCGACCTACGGCGTGCCCGGCAACCAGATCGGCCTGCGACGCCAGTTCCTGCACGCGCAGCGGCTCGCGTTCGCACATCCCGTCGACGGTCGCCGGATCGAGCTCACGAGCGAGCTCCCGGCCGATCTCGCAGCCGCGCTCGAGCTCGCCTCCGCCGACTCCTGAGCGGCGCTGCGAGAATCGCGGTCATGGCCGCGCGTCCCCGAGCGAGCACCGAGATCGCCGTGATCGGAGCGGGGGTGATGGGCACGAGCGTCGCCTACCACCTGGCCCTGCGCGGTGCCCGCGTGCTGCTGCTCGACAAGCTCGGCGCGGCCGGCGGTCCGTCGGGCGCCTCGGCCGGCATGCTGCGCGCGCACTACGAGGATCCCGCGATCGTCGCGGTCGCGCACTACGGCTGCGAGTTCCTCGCCGCCATGCGCGAGCGCACGGGCTCGGACCCCGGCTTCGTCAACTGCGGCTACCTGGCGGTCGGCGAGGCCGACCGCGAGCCGCGCATCTGCGCCGCGATCGCCGTCATGCGCGCACAGGGCGTCGCCGTCGAGCAGCTCGACAACGCCGGCATCCGCGCGCTCGAGCCGCGCCTCGCGGCGGATGCGCTCACGATCGGCGCGTTCGAGCCGGCGAACGGGGTCTGCGAGCCGCTCTTCGTCGCCGACGGCTTCGCGCAGGCGGCCGAGCGCCTGGGCGCGCGCCTCGCCTTCGGCACGCGCGTCGCGGCGGTGCGCCCGGACGGGGAGGGCTTCCGCGTGATCTGCGCCGACGGGACGCACGTCTCGGCCGAGCGCGTGGCCGTCTGCTGCGGCGGCTTCGGGCCGCGCCTGACGCGCTCGCTCGGCGGCTCGCTGCCGGTCGATCTCGTGCGCGTGCAGGCCGGGCGCTTCCGTCCGCCGTACCCGTTCGGCCCGCCCGGCCCCATCGTCTCGCACCACTCGCTCGGCGTCTGGCTGCGGCCCGACGGCGACGACGGCCACTACCTCGTCGGCGCGCGCGCCGACTTCCTCGGCCGCGGGCCCTACCGTGCGCGCTCCGGGCAGGGCGGTGCGGACCTGCGCGAGCTGGAGCGCTTCGCCGAGCTGGTCGCAGCCGTCTTCCCGGACGCCGCCCGCGGAATCTTCCGCGGCTCCTGGTCGAGCTGGCTCGATTTCACGCCCGACGGCAATCCCGTCGTCGACCTTCTGCCCCGCCGGCCCGGCCTGCTGCTCGCGAGCGGCATGTCGGGTCATGCCTTCAAGCTCTCGCCGGCGCTCGGGCTCGGCGCCTCGGAGCTCCTGCTGGATGGCGAGGTGCGCTCGTTCGACTGGAGCCCCTTCCGCTACGGGCGCTTCGACCGCCGCCAGGCCGCCGCGAGCCGGGGCGCCGGCGGCACCGGGACCGGCTAGCTGTCGTGCCTAGAGAGGTTGCGAACAGGTAGGTAGACGTCCGGGCCATCCGAGAGCCTGTGGGTTGCTAAGGCTCACGAGCGCTCGGAGGCCCGGATTGCAACACCCTAACGCGCGTCTCACGCCGCGTGGTCGGCTTGAGCTGGTTCGCCTGGTTGAGCGGGGATCGACGCTGCGGGAGGCGGCATCGGCATGCGGGGTCGCAGCCTCGACCGCGTGCGTTTGGACGCGACGCTGGCGCGCCGCGGAACTCGAGGATCAGGCCTCGCTGGCATGCCTCAACGACCGCTCCAGCCGGCCCGCGACGAGCCCGCGGCGCTGCTCGCTGGAGCTCGAGGAGCAGCTTTGCGCCGCACGCCGCGAGACCGGCTGGGGCCCGCGCCTGATCGCCGGGGTGACGGGCGTGCCGCACCAGACGGTCTGGAAAGTGCTCAAGCGAGCTGGCTGCTCGCGACGGCCAAAGCCGGCCCGCGAGGCCGCGAACCGGTACGAGTGGCCGTGCCCGGGTGATCTGCTGCACATGGACACCAAGCGCTACGCGCGCTTCTCACGCCCAGGCCACGCCGTCACCGGCAACCGCAGCACCAGCCACGTCGAGAAGCGTGAGCAGGTCGGCTACGAGTACTCCCACGCGATCCTCGACGACCACACCCGCCTGGCCTACAGCGAGCTGCATCCCGACCAGCGCGCCGACACCGTCGTGGCCTTTACCAAGCGCGCACTCGCCTGGTACGCCCGGCACGGCATCACAGCACGGCGCGTGATGACCGACAACGCCTGGATCTACACCCACTCGCTGCGCTTCAAAGAACTGCTCGCCACCAACGACGTCACGCATCTCACGATCATGCCCCGCAGACCGCAGACGAACGGCAAGATCGAGCGCTTCCACCAGACCATGGCCCGCGAATGGGCCTACGGCCTCACCTACCGCTCAAGCGAGCACCGCGCCGACGCCCTGCCACACTGGCTCGACCACTACAACGAGCACCGCCCCCACAGCGCACTCGGCAACCGATCACCCATCAGCCGCGTACGGAACGTCTAGAGGCACGACACCTAGCCGCGGAAGAGGTCGCGCTCGGCCGGCATCAGCCCGGCCCGGGCGCCCTCGTCGGAGCGCTCGTAGGCGAGCCCGCGCACGAGC
>DASXXY010000260.1:0-1826 GCA_036502805.1 Gaiellales bacterium
GCTGCTGCCCGCGGGCTTCTCGGAGGGGCTCACGATGTGCCTCGTGACGGGCTCGGGCCGCTACGCGGGCCTGCTCAACTTCTCGACCGACGACGACCGCTATCCGGGCGACCGCGCGTGCGAGATGATCGCGGCGCTCAACGGGACGCTCGCGAACGTCGTCGACGGAACGCAGGCCGCGCGCACGCTCGCCTCGCTGCTCGACCCGGGCACGCCGGCGCTCGCGCTCGCGCCCGACGGCACGCCGGTCGAGCTCGCCGGCAGCGCTCGCGGCCCTGCGCTCGCGGACGGCTCGCCGCTCGTCGCGGCGCTCGCGGGCCAGATTCCGCGCGACGGCCACGAGCGCCGCTTCGTCTGGCCGGACGGCGAGAACGGCTGGTACCGCGTGCGCATCGTCCCCTGCCTCGACGAGGCCAGCGGGCGCTCGCTCTCGCTCGTCACCGTGCGGCCGGGCGCGCACGTGCTCGGCCTCACGCGGCGCGAGATCGAGGTGCTCACGCAGCTCGCGAGCGGCGCGTCGAACCCGGCGATCGCACGGCTCCTGCACGTCAGCCCGCGCACGGTCGCGACGCACGTCGAGCACATCCTCGAGAAGCTCGACGTCTCGACGCGCGCGGCCGCCGTCGGGCGTGCCGTGCGCGAAGCGCTGCTGCTGCCCGCCTAGTGGCAGGCGAGCAGTTCCGCACGGAGCACGACTCGCTGGGCAGCGTGCTCGTGCCCGCCGCTGCGCTCTACGGGGCGCACACGGTGCGCGCGCTCGCGAACTTCACGGTCTCCGGGATGAGCCTGAGCGAGCGGCCGTCGTTCATCTCGGCGCTCGGCTCCGTGAAGGCGGCCGCCGCGCAGGCCAACGCGGCCTGCGGCGTCCTCGACGAACGGCTCGCCGGCGCCATCGCGGCGGCTGCGCGCGAGGTCGCACGCGGCGAGCACGACGCGCAGTTCCCGATCGACATCGTGCTCGGCGGCGGCGGGACGGCCGTCAACATGAACGCCAACGAGGTCATCGCGAACCGGGCCAACGAGCTGCTCGGCGGGACGCGGGGCGCCTACGCGCCGGTCTCGCCGAACGACCACGTCAACCGCTCGCAGTCGACCAACGACGTCTACCCGACCGCCCTGGCGCTCGCGACCGTCGCCACGGGGCGCGCCGCCCTCGCGGGCATCGCCCGCCTGCAGGCCTCGTTCGCCGCGCAGGCCGAGCGCGCGGGCGGGCTCGAGCGCCTCGCGCGCACGTGCCTGCAGGACGCCGTGCCGATCACGGTCGCAGCCACGCACCGCGCGCAGGCGCACGCGCTGGGGCGCACGGGCGCGGCGCTCTCGGACGCGCTCGACGGGCTGCTCGCCGTGCCCCTCGGCGCCACGGCGGTGGGCACCGGGATCGGCGCTCCCGACGGCTATCGCGAGCGTGTCCTGGCGCTCCTGGCCGCCGAGAGCGGCCTCGCGGTGACCGGCTCGGACGACCTCGTCGACGCGCTCGCGAACCTCGACGAGTACGTCGCGGTCGCGGCGCAGGTGCTGCGCGTCGCGCTCGTCGCCGGCAAGCTCGCGTCCGATCTCCGGCTGCTCTCGTCGGGGCCGGTCGGCGGTCTCGGGGAGCTGCGACTGCCGGCCGTCCAGGTCGGGTCGTCGATCATGCCCGGCAAGGTCAATCCGGTCCTGCCCGAGCTCGTGCTGCAGGTCGGCTACGAGGCGCGCGGGATGTTCGCGATCGTGGCGGCGGCCGTCGCCGGCGGCGAGCTCGACCTCAACGTCATGGAGCCGGTGATCACGAAGCACCTGCTCGCGAGCCTGCACGACCTCGGCATTGCGTGCGAGCTGTTCGCGGT
>DASXXY010000261.1:0-12391 GCA_036502805.1 Gaiellales bacterium
CGGCTGGTCGGTCGACAAGGTGCACTGGGAGGGGATCAGGCCGCAGACGATCATCGACCTCGTGCGCCCGAAGCCCACGGCGACGTACGTCTCGCTGCAGTCGCTCGAGGATCCCTACGTCGACCAGATCACCATGCAGCAGTTCACGGCGCCCGACGTGATGCTCGCACGGCACATGGACGGCAAGCCGCTGACGCGCTCGCACGGCTCGCCGCTGCGGCTCGTGCTGCCGAGCATGTACGGCTACAAGGGCGTCAAGTGGGTGCGCGAGCTGCGCTTCGGCAACGTGCTCCAGCCCGGCTTCTGGGAGCAGCGCGGCTACGACATCGACGCCTACATCGGCAAGTCGAACGGCTATGGGTAGCCGCGCCCGGACGCGCCTGCGGCGCTTCGGGCTGACCGAGCGCGCCGCCCACTGGCTGCTGGCCGTGACGTTCTTCGCGATGCTCTTCACGGGCCTCTGCCTGAGCGTCTCGGCGTTCCAGGGGATCCTCGACCGGCCGACGGCCAAGGCCTGGCACCTCTGGAGCGCGATCGCGCTCGCCGTCGGCCTCGTGCTCGTCGTCCTGCTGGGCGATCGCCGCGCGCTGGCGCGCAGCGCGCGCCAGATCGACCGCTTCGACGCCGACGACGCGGAGTGGCTCAAGGGCGGCCCCCGCCGCGTCTGGAACGGGCGCCCGGCGCCGCCGCAGGGCCGCTTCAACGCCGGCCAGAAGCTCAACGCATCGCTGATCGGCGGCCTCATGCTCGCCATGTACGCCACGGGCGGCCTGCTCTGGTACGGCGAGCGCGACACGAGCTACCGCTTCGCCGGCACGGTGATGGTGCACGACTGGGCCACGCTGTTCCTGATGCTGCTCGTCGCGGGCCACCTCTACCTGGCCGTGCTGCATCCGGCCACGCGGCACGCGCTGCGCGGGATGACGCTCGGCGACGTGGACGAGGACTGGGCGCGCAGGCATCACGCGAAGTGGGTCGAGTCCGCGGCCGCGGGCGCTCCAGCGCCGCCTGCCGCGCCCGAGACCCCGCCGCGCCGGCCGGCCGAGCCCGCCCGGACCGACCTGCTCTAGAGTCGGGCGCGATGAGCGAGCGCTTCCGACGGATCTTCAGCGCGCCGCTGCCGGTGATCGCGATGGCGCACGTTCCCGCGCTGCCCGGCTCGCCGCTGTACGACGCCGCGGCGGGCATCCAGGGCGCGATCGACGACGTGCGGCGCGATCTCGAGATCCTCGTCGAGGAGGGCGTCGACGGCGTGCTCTTCTGCAACGAGAACGACCGCCCGTACCTCTTCGAGGCACCCGCCGTGCACGTCGCGGCGATGGCGCGCATCACGAGCGAGCTGGCGCCCGAGGAGTGCCCGTTCGGCGTCGACTACCTGTGGGATGCGCGCGCGGCGCTCGGCATCGCGGTCGCGTGCGGCGCGGCCTTCATGCGCGAGGTCATGCCCGGCGTCTACGAGAGCGACATGGGCCTCTGGCAGCCCGACGCGGCCTCGCTCCTGCGCGACCGGCGCGCCTACGGGGCCGACGAGCTCTGCGTGCTCATGAACGTGACGCCGGAGTTCGCCTCGCCGCTCGGCAGCCGGCCGGTCGGAGCCCGCGCGCGCTCGGCCGTCGTCTCGACGCTCGCCGACGCCATCCTCGTCTCGGGCGCGATGGCCGGCGACGAGCCCGCCGTCGACACGCTGCGCGAGGTCGCCGAGGCGCTCGCCGGCAGCGCGCCCGTGCTCCTCAACACCGGCGCGCGCGCGGGCAGCATCGCGCGCTTCGCGCCGCACATCGACGGGGTCATCGTGGGCAGCGACCTCAAGCAGGACGGCGGCACGTGGAACCCCGTCGAGCGCGAGCGCGTGCGGCGGTTCCTCGACGCCGCGCGCAGCGCCTGAGCGGCCGGATGCTGCTCGGCCTCGACCTCGGCACGACCGCCGTCAAGGCCGTCGTGCTCGATCCGGCGCGCGGCATCGTCGCCTCGGACTCGCTCCCCAACGAGCACTCCTCGCCACACCCGGGCTGGTCGGAGCAGGACGCCGGCGCGTGGCTCGCGAACGCGCTCGCGCTGATCCCTCGCGTCTGCGCGGCCGCCGGCATCGCGGTCGGCGACATCAGCGGTCTCGGCGTCGCAGGCTGCGTGCCGTGCGTGCTGCTGCTGGACGAGGACGACGAGCCGCTGCGCCCCGCGCTGCTCTACAACGACGCCCGTGCGCACGCCGAGATCGAGGAGCTGGCAGCCGAGCTCGACCGCGCCGAGGTGCTGCGGCGCACGGGCGCCGGCGTCACGCAGCAGTCGGTCGGGCCCAAGCTGCGCTGGCTGCAGCGCCACGAGCCCGAGCTGTGGGCGCGCACGGCGCGCGTCGCCGGCTCGTACGACTGGCTCGCCGGGTACCTCGCCGACACGGCCTTCAGCGAGCGCAACTGGGCGCTCGAGAGCGGCCTCTACGACCTCGACGACGACGACTACGCGCGCGACCTCTGCGCGGCGGCTGGGATCGAGCGCGGCCTGCTCGGGCCGATCCGCGACCCGCGCCAGGTGATCGGCGGCGTGAGCGGCGACGTGGCCGCGCACAGCGGCCTGGCGGAGGGCGTCCCGATCGTCGCGGGCCTCGCCGACCACGTCTCGTCGGCGTTCGCGGCCGGCCTCGCCGAGCACGGCGACCTGCTCGTCAAGCTCGGCGGCTCGGTCGACGTGCTCGCCTGCAGCGACCGCCCGCTGCTCGACGAGCGCCTCTACCTCGACGCGCATCCCTCCCCCGGCCTCTGGCTGCCGAACGGCTGCATGGCGAGCGGCGGCTCGGGCGTGCGCTGGTTCCAGCGCGAGCTCGCCGCCGGCGCCGGCCTCGCAGTGCTCGACGGCGAGGCCGCGGCGACGCCGCCGGGCGCCGGCGGCATCGTGATGCTGCCGTACCTGCTGGGCGAGAAGACGCCGGTCAACGACCCGCTCGCGAGCGGCGCGATCGTCGGTCTGAGCGCCGCGCACGGGCGCGGGCACGTGTTCCGCGCACTGCTCGAGAGCTTCGCCTACGGCGTGCGCCACCACCTCGAGGTGCTGGCCGAGCACGGCGTGCGGCCGCAGCGGGCGCGCGTCACGAACGGCGGCGCCTCCTCCGTGCTCTGGAAGCAGATCGTCGCCGACGTGACCGGCCTCGTGCTCGAGCCCGTCGTCGACCACCCCGGCTCGGCGCTCGGCGCCGCCTACGCGGCCGGCATGGGCACCGGCGCGTTCGCCGAGTGGAGCGAGATCGCGAGCTTCGTGGCGCTCGGGGAGCCGCTCGAGCCGCGTCCCGAGCACGCGGCCGCGTACGACGAGCGCTACCGCACCTACCGCGCGCTCTACGGGGCGATCGGGAGCGCCGCCTGAGGCCTACGGCAGCGTGAACGTGAAGCAGGCGCCGCCGCCGGGCGCATCGGCGACGCGGATCGTGCCGCCGTGCAGCTCGACGATCGCGCGCGCGATCGCCAGGCCGAGGCCCGTGCCGCCGGCGACCCGGCTCTCGTCGCCGCGCCAGAAGCGCTCGAAGACGCGCTCGCCGGCGCCCGGCGGCAGGCCGCTGCCGGTGTCGACCACGCTGACCTCCACGCCGGGCCGCGCGCTGATGACGACGCGCCCGCCGGGCGGCGTGTGGCGGATGGCGTTGCCGACGAGGTTCGAGAGCACGCGGCCGAGCTGGAGCGGGTCGCAGCGTCCGCGCAGGCCTGCGGGACACTCGCGCACGAGGCTGACGCGCGCCGCGCGGGCATCGGCCGCGTAGAGCGCGAGGCAGCCGTCGAGCAGCGCCTCGAGCTCGGTCTCGGCGAGGTCGAGCGCGACGACGCCGGCGTCGAGCCGCGAGAGGTCGAGCAGGTCGTCGACGAGGAACGTCATGCGCTCGACCTGGACCTGCAGCGACGCGATGTGCTGGACGGGATCGCCGACGCCGTCCTCGAGCGCCTCGGCGGCCGCGCGCAGGTTCGTGAGCGGCGTGCGCAGGTCGTGGCTGGCGGCGGCGACGAGCTCGCGCTGTGCGCGCAGGAGACCGTCGAGCGACGTGCTCATCTCGTTGACGACCGTCGCCACCGCGCGCAGCTCGCTCGGCCCCGAGATCTCGGCGCGCGCCTCGAGCTCGCCGTCGGCGAGCCTCCGCGCGGTCAGCGAGAGCGATCGCAGCGGCAGCGAGATCGAGCGCGAGAGCAGCAGCGCGCCCACGAACGCCGCGGCCGAGGCCGCGGCGGCGATCAGCGTGACGAGGGCGTCGTGGCGGGTGTCGAACATGATCAGGCCGGACGCCACGACAGCCACGAGCGGCAGACCGGAGGCCAGCAGCGCGAGGCCCGCGAGGCGCAGCCGGAGCGAGGGCAGGAGGCGCAGCGCGAGACCGCCGCCGATGCCGGCGGCGAGCGAGCAGAGCGCGACCGTGAGCGCGAAGGAGCCCACTACGCGACCAGCCGGTAGCCGACGTTCCAGACGGTCTCGATGCGCTTCGGCACGCGCGGATCGTCCTCGATCTTCTCGCGCAGGCGCCGCACGTGCACCGACAGCGTCCCCGTGTCGATCGCCGCCGTGTAGCCCCACACGCTCTGCATGATCTGCTCGCGCGTGAAGACGCGCCGGGGGTTGCGGGCGAGGAACGCGAGCAGGTCGAACTCGCGCGCGGCCAGGCGGACGTCGCGCCCGCCGACGCGCACCTCGCGCGCGGGCAGGTCGATCTCGAGGTCGCCGAGCACGAGCATCTCGGGCGCCGTGCCGTCCACCGAGCGCCGCAGCACGGCGCGCACGCGCGCGACGAGCTCGCGCGGCGAGAACGGCTTCGTGACGTAGTCGTCGGCGCCGATCTCGAGCCCGACGATGCGGTCGGTCTCCTCGCCGCGGGCCGTCAGGAGGATCACGGGGATGGCCTTGCGCGAGCGGATCGCGCGACACAGCTCGAGCCCGCCGATGCCCGGCAGCATCACGTCGAGGACGATCAGGTCGGGCGCCTCGAGCTCGACGAGGCCCATGACCTCGCGCCCGTCGCCGGTCGCGACCACGCGGAAGCCGTCGCGGCCGAGGTACTGGCCGACGATGTCCCGGACGGTCGGCTCGTCGTCGACGACGAGCACGGTGCGAGCGCTCTCCACAGAACCATTGTGGCGGGAAGGAGATTACGCCGCGGTGAACTCTTCGAGCCTGCTGCGAGCCGCTCCTGAACGCCGTCTGAACAGGAGCTGAACAGCGCCCGAAACGCTGCAACGGACGCCCCGCCGCGTGCGACGGTGACGCATCCGACCCACCGACGAAAGGCTTCACATGCGTTCGCAGATCACGTCCCGGCGGATCGCCGGGATCGCAGTCCTCGCCATCGCGGCGATCGCCCCGTCCTCCGCACTCGCGCATGGCGGCGGCGGGACGGTCTACACCGAGACGAACGCCGCGGCGAATGCCGTGCAGGCCTTCGACCAGGCGTCCGACGGCACGCTCACGCCCGGCGACGTCACGCTCACGGGCGGCGCCGGCAGCGGCGCCGCGGGCCTCGGCTCGCAGGGCGCGCTCGCGCTCGATCATGAGTGGCTGCTGGCCGTCAACGCCGGCTCGAACGACGTCTCCGCGTTCCGCAGCCGCCATGGCCACCTCGTGCTCGTGAACCGCGTGCCCTCGGGCGGCACGACGCCGAACAGCGTCACGATCCACGACGGCGTCGCCTACGTGCTCAACACCGGCGGCAGCGGCAGCATCAGCGGCTTCCGCATCGGCCGCCACGGCCTCGTGCCGATCGACGGCTCGACGCAGCCGCTCGCGAGCGCGACGGCGGGCGCCGTGCAGGTGTCGTTCACGCCGCGCGGCGACGAGCTCGTCGTCTCCGAGAAGGGCTCCAACACGATCGAGACGTTCCCGGTCGACCGCCACGGCCTCGCCTCGGCCGGCACGGCGCATGCCTCGGCCGGCGCCGCGCCGTTCGGCTTCTCGTTCGGCAAGCGCGGCGCCCTCAACGTGACCGAGGCCGGCGCGAGCGCGCTCACCTCGTACGCGCTGACCCCGTTCGCCCCGATCACCGCCTCGCTGCTGAACGGCCAGGCCGCAGCGTGCTGGGCCGTCTCGACGAGCAACGGGCGCTACACGTTCACCGCCGACGCGGGCACCGACGCCATCTCGGCCTACTCGCAGGAGTGGAACGGCACGCTCTCGCTCGTCACGCCGGGCGGCGCCACCGCGCAGCTCGCGAAGGGCACGCATCCGCTCGACGAGACGATCTCGCATGACCGCTACCTCTACGTCAACGGCGGCAACAGCGGGCAGATCAGCGCCTTCAAGATCGCCTGGAACGGCTCGCTGACGCCGCTCGGCGCCACGGGCTCCCTGCCCGCCGGCTTCGGCGGGCTCGTCGTCTCGAGCTGAGCGGCGAACGGACGCGCCGTCCGGGCGAGCGGCCCGGACGGCGCGTCCGCTGCTACGACCTGGCGTCGGCCGCAGCCGTGTCCTCGACGAGCTCGTCGAAGAGCGCCCGGTAGTCCTGCATGGCGTGCCGCAGCGCCTCCGTGTCGCTGTCGCCGCCGGCGTTCGCGAGCGCGATCGTGTGCGCGCGGCGGTAGCGCTCGACGACGACGGGATGGTCGACCGAGACGATGGCCGCGCGATCGTCGAACTGCTCGACGGGGTAGCCACGGTCGCGCATGACGTCCTGGATCAGCCCGTCGGCATCCTGGATCGCGCTGCCGGGATCATCGACGAACTCGGCCTGCGTGACCTGCCAGGCGTCGACGAAGCGCTTGCGCGCGTGCGGATCGAGCGGATGCAGCTCGAGCTCCTCGTGCCGGCGCTGCCGATCGCGCAGATCGGCCTGCGCCCGGCCCTCGTCGCCCGTGCGGGCGACCGTGCGGGCGTATTCGGGGCCGAACCCCTGCCTCAGCTCCTCGGCTCGACGGCGGCGCCTCGCCGCCAGGGCGAGCACTGCGACGACCGCGATTGCGGCGATGACGATGACGATCCACAGCCAGGTGGCCATGAGGGCTCCCTTCTCGGGTGAGCAGATACGGACACGCGTCTCGTCCCCGGGCGAGGTGCCGTGAAACCTGCTCGCGCCCGGTCGCCCGGTCGCCCGGGCCGCCGTGGCCGCGCGTCAGCCGGTCGCCTCGAAGTCCTCGTCCACGAGCTCGCCGAAGACGGCGCGGTAATCCTGCATCGCGACCTGCAGCGCCTCGATGTCGGGCTCGCCGGCGCTGCTCGCGGTCGTGATGGCCTGAGCGCGCCGGTAGCGCTCGACGACGATCGGGTGGTCGACCGAGACGATCGCCGCGGGATCCTCGACGTCCTCGACCGGATACCCGCGGTCGCGCAGGACGCGCTGGAGCAGGTCGTCGGCGTCGTGGATCGCGGCGGCCGGATCGTCAGCGAACTCGGCCTGCGTGGCCTCCCACTCGGCGACGAAGCTCTCGCGTGCGGCCGGGTCGAGCGGGTGCACGTCGAGCTCCTCACGACGGTGCTGGCGCTCGCGCAGCTCGCTCTCGGCGGCCAGCTCGTCACCGGCGCGTACGACGGTGCGGTTGTACTCGGGGCCGAACGTCTTGCGCAGCTGCTCCGTGCGGTGCCGGCGGATGCCCGTGCCCACGAAGAGCGCGGCGACGATCACGAGCGCGACGATGAAGATGGCCCACAACAGTCCCACGACAGCTTCCCCTCCCATGAAGCGCGATGCGGACCCGCGGATCTCCCCCGAGCGGGTCGGGTGAAACGTACACGCGGGGCTGCTGAGCGGAGACCTCGGCCGGCTGCGGGAGCCGCCACGCGCGCAGCGCGAGCCAGAGGCGCAGGGCGCCGAGCGCGACGATGGCGAGACGAGCGGCGACGTGCTCGCGCCGCTCGCCTCGAGCAGCCAGAGGTCGATCAGCGGCCGAAGCGGTTCGTGATCGGCAGGCGCCGGTCACGGCCGAAGGCCTTGTTGTGCACGCGGATGCCGGGTGGCGCCTGGCGGCGCTTGTACTCCGCGAGATCGACGAGACGGGCGATCCGCTGCGCCACCTCGAGGGTCGCGATGCCGCGCCGCGCGATCTCCTCCGGCGAGAGGTCGTCCTCGACATAGGCCTCGAGCAAGGGGTCGAGCTCGTCGTAGGCCGGCAGCGACTGATCGTCGCGCTGCTCGTCGCGCAGCTCCGCCGAGGGCGGGCGCTCGATGATCGAGGCGGGGATGAGCTCGTGCCCGGCCTGCTCGTTGACGTGGCGGGCGAGCGCGAAGCAGAGCGTCTTCGGGAGATCCTTGATGGGCGCGAAGCCCCCGGCCATGTCGCCGTAGAGCGTCGAGTAGCCGACCGCCGTCTCGGACTTGTTGCCCGTCGTGAGCACGAGCCAGCCGTGCTGGTTGGAGAGCGTCATCAGCAGCACGCCGCGGATGCGCGCCTGCAGGTTCTCGGCGGCCAGGCCGCTCGTGCCGGGCAGCGACTGCTCGAAGGCGAGGCGGAGATCCTCGATCGCGAGCTCCCGGAACGCGATGCCGAGGCGCTCGGCGACGAGCCGCGCATCGCTGCGCGTGCCCTCGCTGTTGTAGCGCGTCGGCATGGACACGGCCTCGACCTGCTCGGCGCCGAGGGCGTCGGCCGCGAGCGCGGCGACGAGCGCGGAGTCGATGCCGCCCGAGAGCCCGAGCAGCACGCGCTGGAAGCCGTTCTTGCGCACGTAGTCGGCGAGGCCGAGGCGCAGCGCGCCCCACAGCTCCGCCGTCGTCCCCGCCGGCGCCGGAGCGACCGACGGGACGATGCGCGAGCGCTCGCCGCCAAGCGGCAGCGCGACCGTGACCGGCGGGTGCAGGCGCCGCGGCCGGCCGCGGCGCAGGCGCGAGTCGCGCAGGCGCTCCCCGAGCGAGGCGTCGAGGTCGACGTCGGCCAGCAGCAGCTCCTCGGCGAACGACGCCGCGCGCGCGACGACCGCCCCGTCGGGCCCGAAGACGGCGCTGCGGCCGTCGAAGACGAGCTCGTCCTGACCGCCCACGAGGTTGCAGTAGACGACCGTGCAGAGCCCGTCGCGGGCGCGCGTCGCGAGCATCTCCTCGCGCGACTGGCCCTTGCCGAGGTGGTACGGCGAGGCCGAGATGTTGAGCACGCAGGTCGCGCCGAGCGCGGACGCCTCGGCGACGGCGTCCGGCAGCCAGATGTCCTCGCAGATCGTGAGCGCGAGCGCCCCGCCCGGCGTCTCCACGTGCAGCGAGCCGCGGCCGGGCGAGAACGTGCGCTCCTCGTCGAAGACGCCGTAGTTCGGCAGCTCGCGCTTGTCGTAGCGCGCGACGATCTCGCCGTTCGCGATCACGAGCGCGCTGTTGCGGGCGCGGTCGCCGTCGAGCCAGGGCGTGCCGACGATCAGCGGCACCGTGACCTCCGCCGCGAGCGCCTCGGCCTCGGCCATGCAGGCGCGCAGGAAGGCCGGCCGCAGCAGCAGGTCCTCAGGCGGATAGCCCGAGATCGCGAGCTCGGGCGCGAGCACGAGCTCGGCGCCTGCGCGGGCGGCGTCCGCACACGCCTCGGCGATGCGCTTCCGGTTCTCGGCAAGCGCTCCCACCGTGAGGTCGAGCTGGGCCAGCGCGAGGCGGAGCATCTGTTTCCACCGTAGCAGCGGAGTGCTGCGGCGACCGCCGGCCGGCCGCGAGGCGGCCTACTTCGCCGAGAGCGCCTTGTAGATCGCGTAGGCGGGCTTCTGCTTCCAGTCGAACGTGGCGAGGCCCGAGCGCCAGTAGCTGTCCGGCGACTGGTCGCGCACGAGGAACCACACGAGCAGCTTCGCGTAGGGATAGCGCGTGCGCACGAGGTCGACGGTCTTGCGCAGCAGGCTGGCCTGCTCCGCGGGCGAGATGTCACCGAGCTTCGGCGTCGGCGCGGTCCGCCACGCGAACTCGGTGAACCAGATCGGCACGGTGCCGCCGTAGGTCTTCCTGAGCCAGCTCTCGAGCTGATCGAGGTTGCGCAGCGTGATCGCGCCGTCGGCGGGCGTCTCGGCGGGCTTGTAGGCCGGCACGAGGCCGTTCATGTACGGGTTGAACGCGAGCGCCTGCGGGCGCGGGCCGCCGGCCTTGTCGTAGGCATCCAGGAACGCGATCGGCGACGCGCCGCCCTGCGCGCCGCGGCTCGCGATCGGCCCGGCGGCCACGAGTGCGTCCGGCGAGACGGCGTGCACGGCGTCCGCGCACGCGCGCACGAGGCCCGCGAAGGTCTGCGCGGCGGTCACGCCTCCCGGCCCCTGCGGCAGCAGGTACTGGCCGCGGTTGGGCTCGTTCCAGACGGTGAAGTTCTTGACGGCCGGCAGCGGATGGAGCGCGCCCGGCGGCGTGTACGTGCCCGAGTAGCGCCAGGCGACGGCGCCGCAGAAGCGGCCGTAGTCGTCGGCGTTCGCCGGGGCGTAGCGCGGCGCGCGGCCGCCGTTGGCCCAGGTCGGCGCGTTCACGATCGTGAACAGGCTGCGCGCGTGGATCGCCGCCGTCTGCTTGGCCATGGCGTCGGCGTGGCGGAAGTCGTAGGCCGGATCGGCCGGATCGTCGGGCGACTTCGGCCGGCTCGCCGCGACCTGCTCCCAGGCGATGTTGTAGCGCACGACCTTCGGATCGAGCCCGCTCGCGAACGGCCAGGCGTTCGGCTCCTGCGACGTCAGGAGCGCGTCGTCCTGGATGCCGAGCTGGAGCTCGGCGTTCGCCGGCACGACGCCGACGGCGGCCACGAGCGTGAGGGCGAGCGCGGTGCCGAGGGCGCTGAGGGCGAGTCGCATCCTCGCTGCATCGGCAGCGCGCGTCCTCGGCCGCTCCCCCGTGCGGCCACCCGCCGGGGGATCTTCGGGGCCGCCGAGCCGCCGCGGAGTGCGCGCGTCGAGGACGGGCGCGGCGCCGGCCCGGAGCTACGCGAACAGCTCTGCGAGCGCCGCGTCGAAGACCTCGCTGTGGCGGTCGACGTCGGCCGCCGTGGTGGCGGGGCACATCAGCGCCATGTTGTGGAACGGCGTCATCACGATGCCGCGGTTGAGCGTGTAGAGGTGCAGGTAGTCGTCCAGCTCGGCGTCGATCATGGCCTCCGCCTGCCCGCCGCTGACGGGCGGCTCGGGAGAGAAGTGATACTCGGCACGGGCGCCCAGCTGGACGATGCACCAGGGCGCGCCGTGGCGCTCGATGGCGGTCTCCACGCCCTCGCGGTAGCGCGTGGCGAGCTCGGTCATGGCCGCGAAGGCGTCGTCGGTGAGCACCTCGGCGAGCGTCGCGCGCGTGGCCGCGAGCGACATCGCGTTGCCGGCGAGCGTGCCGCCGACGCCGCCCCAGTCGAAGTAGTCGGCCTCCTCGTCGCCCTCGATGCGCTCGAGCACGGCCTGCGAGACGCCGTAGGCCGCGACGGGCACGCCGGCGCCCAGCGACTTGCCGATCGTGACGAAGTCCGGCGTCAGCCCCCAGGCCGCGACGCAGCCGCCGGGCCCGGCCGAGATCGTGTGCGTCTCGTCGTAGATCAGCAACGTGCCCGTCTCGCGGCAGGCCTGCTCGAGGCCCGCGAGGAAGCCGGGCTCGGGCAGCACGATGCCGATGTTCGTGAGCGCCGGCTCCGTCAGCACGCACGCGATGTCGCCGCGCGCGAGCGCCGCGCGCACGCCGTCGAGGTCGTTGAACTCGACGACGACCGTCGTCTCCGCGACGTCGACCTGCGGCCCGACGTTGCCGGGCTTCGGCACCGTCGCGCCGCCGGGTCCGATGATCGCGACCGTCTCGTCGACGGAGCCGTGGTAGCACCAGTTGAAGACGAGCACCTTGGGGCGCCGCTGGATCTGGCGCGCCATGCGCAGCACGAAGCGGTTGGCGTCGGTCGCCGTCAGCGCGAACTGCCAGAACGGCAGCCCGAAGCGGCGGCGCAGCTCGCCGGCGACCCACGTCGAGTCCTCGGTCGGCATCATCGTCGTGACGCCGCCGAGCTCGCCGATGCGGCGCGCGACCGCGCGCACCGTCGCCTCGGGCGAGTGCCCTGGCATCGAGCCGGTGTCGCCGAGCGCGAAGTCGACGTACTCGTGGCCGTCGGCGTCGGTGATGCGCGCGCCCCGCGCCTCCGCGTAGAAGAGCGGGTAGCCGCCGACCCACTTCGCCATCCACGGCATCGGGACGCCGAAGATCTGGCTGCCCCGGGCCTCCTCGGCGAGTGCGCGCGAGCGCGGTGTGCGCTCACGGAAGCGCGCGCGCTCGCGCTCGATCAGCCCCTCGAGGCGCGTGCGGTCGATGGCCGTGCGGGTTCCGCTCATGGCGGGCGAGCATGCCGCAGCGGCCCGCGGCCGTCAACCGGCGGGCCGCGCCGGGGAGCGACCGCGTCTCGCTACTGTGCCGAGGTGGGCACGTCGCCGCCAGCGGGCGCCGTGCGCGCCGCTCACCCGGCGCACGCGGCCGCTCTCGAAGCACTCGAGCAGCGCCTGGACGCGCTGCGCGAGGAGGGCCGCTACCGCCGCT